>CAZHKI010000001.1:0-25962 GCA_964533365.1 uncultured Maribellus sp.
AAATAAATCAAGGTATCATTCACATTGCTCATCTGAATAATTTCCTGATCATTCACCGAGATGTTGAAAATCCCTTCCAGGTAATAAGTAAAAATCTTCCAGTCAACCGTGTCGAATTTCAGGTCGTCGCGAAATGAAGCACAAGGTTTGATATCCTTACGCTGTACGCCTGTTTTTCGAAGTACACGGTAGAGATTTCTTCTGATCGTTTTTTCTTTCATTGTTTTCTTTTCTGTGTTTTTCAAAGCCGGCTTCAAAAATTGAACAAACGACTTCAAAGGTCAAATATATAAATTATGAACGGAAATAAATCTGCTTTAACACAAATTAACGGGATATGATATTTAAGTTGTTGATTTTTAGGATAATAAAGTATTGAAAGATTAAAGAAAATGTTACTCAAATATTAATTTGTCGTGCTTAAGTAAGCTGTAAATTTCGAGATCCAGGTATTTGTTCTGATGTAATTCACCCGCCCGCTCGTTTCCCTCGAACTGAAATCCCAGCCGTTTGGGAATGGCTGAACTTTTAAAATTTCCAACGGCAACTTTAATCTGAATCCGGTTCATTTTTAGCTTTCGGAAAGCATAGTGGATGAGTTTCTGAACACAGGCCGTAACAATTCCTTGTCCCTGCATTTTTTCTCCAATCCAGTACCCGATTTCCGTTTTATGGTTAATCCAGTCGGTGTCTTTAAAACCAATCAGTCCGGCAAAATCACCGTTGTGCCAGATGCTGAAAACTTCGTCCTTCTTAATTTCCTGTTGGTTAACAATGCTTTGCAAAAAGTTTTCAGTGTCTGAAACCTGTCGGGTGAATTCCACGAACGGGAGCCATTTTTCCAAATATCTGCGGTCACGGTCAATGGTTTCAAAAATAACCGGGGCCATTGATACTTTTACGGTTTCGAGCCTGATATTATTATTCACCGTTATGTAATCCATGAGAAAACTGGTTTTTCGGATTTAAAATTCCCTGCTATCTTTACAAATATTTTTAAAACAGTTCAAAGTAAATAAAAATCAGAGGAAATGAAAAAGCTGTTTATTTTTATGGTTTTGGCTCTGTTCCTGTTTGTTGTGTCATGCGGTTATGCCGTCAACCAAAAACAACAACCGCGGGTTTTGATTAAAACCGAGTTCGGTGATATGAAAATCATTTTGTATGACGATACTCCGGAACATACCCAAAACTTTCTGAAATTAGCAGGTGAAGGGTTTTATAACGATTTGTTATTTCACCGGGTGATCGAAAATTTTATGATCCAGGGTGGCGATCCCACATCAAAAAATGCCGAACCAGGGAAACGCCTTGGCGGAGGTTCGCCCAATTATACCATTCAAGCTGAATTTATGGCCGAAAAGCATTTTCACAAACGAGGAGCCCTGGCTGCTGCACGAACCGGAGGCCCTTCCAATCCTGAAAAACGCTCAAGTGGCTCACAATTCTATATTGTACAGGGAGGAGTTCTTACAACCGGAAAGCTTGATACCCTTGAAATGACAAAAAACGTACAACTTCAAAATGATTGGCTGAGGCAACATTTCGAAGTAGCTAAAGATGAACTGAATGCATTCCGTGAGAAAAACGATCAGGAAGGGTTCAATATCAGGGTTGCCGAAATCAGGGCCGAAGCAGAAACCAGTTTTGAAACATCAGGGAAAAAATTCCGGTTTACTGACGAACAGCGCAAAATTTACACTACCATTGGCGGTTATCCATCACTCGACGGCGAATATACCGTTTTTGGCGAAGTGGTGGAAGGACTGGAAGTGCTGGATAAAATTGCTGCCGTGGAAACCGACCAGTATAACCGTCCACTAAGCGATGTTAAAATGAAAGTGGAACTGTTGAAATAAAATGATTCGTTTACTATTTATATTTTTTGCCCTGGTGTTTTTCACTTTTCAGGGTTTTTCACAGTCAAAAACGGTTGAAATTTCAACTACATTGGGTACCATGAAATTTCGTTTGTACGACGACACGCCGAAACACCGCGATGCATTTGTTGAACTGGCCCGCGAAGGTTATTACAACGGAACGCTGTTTTACCGGGTTATTCAGGATTTCTTAATCCAGGGTGGTTCAAAAAGTTCGAAGGATGCCCCGCCGGGAAAACGGATCGGTTACGGAGAACCGGATAAAACGGTTGACGATGAAATCAGATCCCATTATTTTCATAAAAAAGGTGCTTTGTGTGCTCCACGCCAGCCCGACGAAGTCAACCCGTTTAAACAGTCGGACATTTCGCAATTTTATATTGTGAAAGGACGGGTTCATACTTCCGGCGAACTCGACACGCTCGAACTGGCAGTCAACCGCCCAATCCGAAATAAAATCGTTCAGAAATACATGAATGAACAGGTGAGGGCAACCCTGAAAAAACTGAAAGATGAAAACCGGGTCGCTGAATTTCGCGAAATTGCCGATAAAGTAAAACAGCAAATCGAAACAGATTACAGTCTGAACCCCCTCGTTCTCACGTTTTCGGAAAAACAACGCGCAGAATATACCACAGTGGGCGGCTACCCCGATTTGGACGGGAAATATACCATTTTCGGCGAGTGTATTTCGGGTATGGACGTAATCGATAAAATTGCCGCGCTGAAAACTGATGAAAACCAGCGCCCTTTCGCAGATGTGAAAATTACCGTTAAAATTTTGAATGATTAGTTGATGAAACACACAGCCCTGATCCTGATTTTCCTTGTTTCCCTTCTATCCTGTAAAACCCATGATAAACAAAAGGAAGAAGAACAAAAAGCTGTTCATACAAAAAATGAACAGGCAGAACAGAATCCCGGGTGGGAATGGATAAAGCCTTCCATCGTGAAAATTGATTCATACGATAACGAGCGGATACTGGAAACCGGGCAGGGATTTTTTGTTGCCGAAGATTTGATTGCAACCCGGTTTTCGTTGGTTAGTCAGGCCAATAAAGTGTCGGTTACGCCATTCGATACACCGGAAAGTTTTATTGCCGATCACTACGTCGCCGTTGACCGGATTAACGATTTGGTCATTTTGAAGGTTAACGGGGTTCAACGCCGTCCTGTCGTATTGTTTCAGGGCACGGTTCCCAATTCGGCCAAATCGATGTACATTTCAGAAAATTCAAATCAAACCATTCAGCTTTTTACCGGAAAAGTTTTGAATCTGGCTACGGTAAACGGGACAAAAGTTTACCGCATTACCAACCGGATTCGCAATTCCACGTTTGGGGCACCGGTTTTTGTTTCGAACCAGCAGGCTATCGGAGTTGCATACTCGGCAACCGTGAGTTACGAGTTGCAAAGTTTTGCCATTCCTTCCTTTTACATTGCCGAACTGCTTTCACAAAAAAAGCCGACTGCTGAAAGCCTGGAGTCGTTACGCTCGGGGACCAGCGAAAAAATTTCGGCTGAAAACCGCAAAATTAAAGGGCTGGTGCTGGAAACGGATATGGGTGAAATTACTATCCGTCTGTTCAACGAAACACCCGAATACCGCGATAATTTTATAAAACTTGCTAAAGAACGGTACTTCGACAGTTTGCTGATTCACCGCGTGATTAAGGATTTTGGCATTCAAAGCGGGGCGGCCGACACCCGGCACGCGCGGAAAGGCGATATTGTGGGTTATAAAGGACCCGGTTACACCATCCCGGCGCATGTTGTTCCAGGGTTGTACCATAAACGGGGAATGATTGGCTCGCCCCGAAAACCCGATACGGAGAATGAACGCCGCCGTTCCGACGGTTCGCAGTTTTATATTGTTTCGGGCAGGAAATATTTCGACGACGAACTGAATGAACTGGAAAAGCAAAACCAGTACAAGTTCAGCGCCGAACAACGCGAAGCTTATAAAACCGTTGGCGGAGCGCCTCATCTCGACGGAACTTACACCATTTTTGGCGAAGTGATTTCGGGAATGGATGTGGTGGATAAAATTTCTGTCGTTGAAACCGACCGCGACTGGCGGCCACTGAATGATATCAGGCTGAAGAAAATTACCATTCTCAAATAAACGCTAAAGTTTTTTTACGGTTCAACTTTGTGGCAAGTCTCGCTTTCTTCGAAAAGCCGTATATTTTTTCATAACACTGTTCTGAAGTGGTTGATCAGTGCCGTCTGGCCTGAAGAAATTGTGAACTGGTGCCTGGTTATTTTATAAACCAAATTTCTCAAACTGGTTTTTCAAAAACAAAAGATCCTTTTTTAGCCACTTTTGAATCTCAGCCAAACTCATTGTTGTTATTTTCCCATTTTCTGCACCACCCAAATCGTATTCGTAGTGAATGGAAACGGGTGCTTCGATGTTGAATGATTGGTATAGCCCAAGGTATGTATTAAAATCGACCATTCCTTCGCCAAGGGGGACGCTTTTTATCTGCCATTTCCCGTTTTCTGTTTTCTGCCACACGAAATCCTTGATATTAGTGGTTTGAATCCAGGGAGCAAGCAATTTCATACCCAGCGGCCACGAAACCCCGCCTTCAACTGTGGCATGGCGCACATCGTACTGAACCCCGATAAATTCCGGGTCGCAATCTTTCAGCAGGTGGTACAAATCCCAAACCGGCCCGCCAACGCGTGTTCCCGAGTGGTTTTGATAATTTCCGCAGACTCCGAATTTACGGTTCAGGGTTTCCAGCTTTTCGAAAGTGATTTTATGTTCGTCGAGGTTTTGCGGAATTGTTTTTTTCGAATCGAAACTGAAGTAGCCCATTCGATAGTATTTGATTCCCTGGTCGGCCATGCATTTTAGTATGTTTTTCGAAACCGGATCGTCGGGATTACTGATTTCGGTGACAATCATGTTGCAGCCAACGCCGGCTTTCTGAAGCGCTTTAATTGCTTTTGGCAAACCGGTAGCAACATTTTCGGGCAAAACCTGTCCGTTGGGACGGACGGTAAGATCGGCGCCGTCGAATTCCAGTTCGGCAAGAACAGCCGCCATTTCATCGTAATCCAAAAACTGGAGGCATTTGGTAAAAATGTGGATGGGCCGTTTTTTCACAGGAGCTGAATTTACAGCAGCATTTAGGTTCCCTGTTAATGCAATTCCGGCTGTGGATGTTGCAGTTGTTTTGATGAAATTTCGTCTTTCCATTTTGATGCTCTTCGTAACTCCGTTTTATATGAATCTGAATTGTAATGGATTATTTTATTAATACTGAAAAGAAGCAGTTAATTTACAAAAATGCGGGTGAAAAAAAAGAGATACCGGTTTCGACATCTCTTTTTCAATCCCGAAATCAGTTGTTCAGAATCGAAAATTGATTCCACCAAATACAGTTGTTCCGGGCATGGTATAATAACGGTTTACTTGGTATTTTCGGTTGAAAAGGTTATCAGCGCTTACAAATCCCTGAATATTTTTTGTGAAATTGTAAAAGGCTTTTGCCTGAACCACAGAGTAGTCAACCGGATTGAAGGCAAAAGTAGCATCGTTGTCGAGGTTTGCAATTTGCTGGACACTGGCGTTCAGTTGCAATTTATTAATCCGGTAGGTTGCGCTGAGGTAAATATGGTGTTCAGGAGTGGCATAAACCGGGTTTTTCATGTGAATGTAACTGTAGGTTGCGTTGAAAACGAGATTATCAATCGGGGTTGCATCAACCGCCAATTCAATACCCTTGTTGGATATTTCCCCCGAATTCATGAATTTATACGTTCCGTTAACCGGCACCGAGGTAATCAGGTTATCGCCGGTTACGACGAATAAAGTAAGTTCAGTCCGGAGTTTCTTATTCATAAAAGTTTTTAACAACCCGGTTTCATAGTTCAGAATGGTTTCCGGTTTAAGGGTTGGATTGGCCGTTCCCCACATGAACAATTCCCTGATGGTGGGGCTGCGGTAACCTTTTGATATGGATCCTTTCCAGGTTGTTCTTTTGTTGAAATTATAGGCAAAGCCAGCAGAAGGAATCCATTGGTTTCCGTAGATGCTGTGGTTTTGGAAACGGAGGCCGGCATTTAAGGTTAAATTGCCGGCGAGGGTTTGCTGAACAAATCCGTAAACTCCGGTTTCAGTCATGGCCGTGTCGGCAAATACCATTCCCGCGCCGTTCATTGCTTTCAGATTTTCGGCCATCCCGCCAAAATTCATGTGGTCAAAACCCAGTGTAATGTTGTTTCCTTCAAAAAGCTTCAACGATTCATAAAAATTGATCCCGTAATTATGGTCTTTTGAATGGAACCCGTCGGTAATGTCGTGTTCTCCAAAATTGTAAAAGAGTTTTAATGACCCGGAAGATTTTTTAAATTCATTCTGAAGCGAAAAAGCCCAGTACCCGCGCAGGATATCGATTTTTTCACCGGGTTTTGCGTTGAGAGTATCGGGTCCGGGGTCGGCTGCTTTAAACCGGGCAAGGCTTAAATCGGTAGTGGCATAGAAATGTGGATTGATGTCCCAGGCTAGTTTGGCGTATCCGTTGTCGATTTTAAAATCGGAATGGTCGCGGTGCCCGTCGGTCTGGTCGTGGTTAACCGAAACAAAACCACTCAGGCTGTTCTTTTTCCATCCGGCAGAGCCCAAATATTTCTGGGTATTAAAAGAACCGTAGGAAATCCTTGCGTTGCCGTGGATTCCTTCATCTGTTTGTTTTTTGGTGATAATGTTGATAACCCCGCCCATGGCATTTGAGCCGTAGAGTATGGAAGCCGGCCCGCGGATTACTTCCACCCGTTCGGCATCCGACGCCACATAGGAGTCGGGCAGCGGGTGTCCCATAATTCCCATAAACTGCGGGTGCCCGTCAATAAGCATTAAAACCCCGGTGGTCGGGTTTCCTCCAATCCCTCGGATGGAAATCTGACCGGCAGAACCGGAGGACACGCCAAACCCGGTAATTCCCCGTTCGGTAACAAACAAACCCGGTACTTTGCCGTTCAGTACCGGCAACAGGGCCGATTCACCCGATTCCCCAATCTGGGTATTGTTTACAACCGATACCGACATGGGGATATTGTTCCGGCTCACTTTTACCGGTGTGCCGGTTATTACCACTTCTTCAATCTGAATGGTATCGTGAATGGAATACGAGTCCTGTGCGCCGGCCAACTTAGCGCCTGCAATCAAAAAAAGAATAGCTGCTGTAATTCTGAGTTTTTTCATTATGATGAAAAAATGGTGTTACTATATTTATAATTTGTGTTACTTTCTGATCAAAAAAATTATTGCGCTTTACTCATCACCAGTTTCCCGTGTTGGATTCCTTTGATGCTGATGAGTTTTTCCGACACTTCGGTTAACCGTTTGGATGGCCCTTTCACGGCAATGATTTCAAGATAATTTATATCGTTCAGATAAAATCCCTGGACCGATAAAATGACATCGTTATATTGAAACCGGATTTCCGACGACTTGGTCAGAATATCTTTCTTCTGATGATCGAAAACCAGTACCACGGCGCCGGCAACAATGTTGTCGCATTTCCATTTTTCCTCCGTCAGGTTCTTTTCAATTAAATGGCGGATAGCCTGCGAACGGTTGGCAAACCGGTTGTCGGCAACAAATTCGTCGAGTGCCTTCAACAACTCTTCATCGAGTGATACTCCAAATCGGGTTACTGACATGATGTTACTATCTTTAAAATTCGTAACACGAAAATAAGTTAAACCATTCAGATTTCAAAAAACAGAAAGTATTCTTTTATTTGAAAACGGTCAATCCCACGATTTTGTAATTCCCCGGTTCATGACATTTGATTTTGTTGTATCTTTAAAATCAAACAAAAACAAAGCAAATAACAATAATTCTGTTGAACCAAAATCTTTCAGGATGGCAACTATCAAAACCCTTTATCTGGGAGAACTCCGAACCGAAAATGAACATTTACAGTCGGGAAACAAGCTGATTACCGATGCGCCGACCGACAACCGGGGCCGGGGCGAATATTTTTCGCCCACCGATTTGCTGGCAACTGCGCTCGGAAGTTGCATCCTGACCATCATGGGAATCAAAGCCCGCGACAACGGAATTGATATAACAGGAACTGAAGTTGAAGTGACAAAAATTATGGCTGCCGATCCGCGTCGGGTTGCCGAAGTAGTGATGGATTTTCATTTTCCGAAGAAAAATTACACCGAAGATGAAAAAAAACTGGTGGAAAGTGTGGCCGGTACCAGCCCGGTTCCATTGAGCCTGCACCCCGGGTTGAAACAAACCATCCGTTTTTTTTGGGAATAAAAAAAGTAACTAATTAAAAATCAAATATTATGAAATTGTATGTTCTGTTTTTTATTGTCATGAGCCTGCTGGTTTCGTCGTGCAGCAATAAACCATCGAAAAACGATGCTGGAGAAAATGCAGAAAAAGCAGCCGCGGTTTCGGGCGACAACGCTAATTTGAAAAAAGCCAAAGATTGTGACGAATTCATCGATCAGTACGAGAAATGGATGGACAACTATCTGGCTTTGCTCGACAAATACATGAAAAATCCGATGGACGCCGCACTGATGCAGCAGTTTGTGAAGCTGAGCGAAGAAGGGGCACAGTGGGCAAGCCAGTGGAACAGCGAACTGGTTTTTTGTGCCTCAACCGAGAAGTATGAAAAACGGTTCAACGAAATTTCTGAAAAAGCTGAGAAAAAGCTGAAAGAATTGGGACTTCAATAGTTTGCATAGATTCATATTTTCAGTCGGAATTACTGCTTCACTATTTTTTGCACAAACAATTCATCGCCGGTTGTAACCAGTATCATGTAAATTCTTGGCAGAAGGTGTGTTCCGTTGATTTCATTTTTCTGTTCCCCCGATTCCAGTAAACATTTCCCGGACATGGAAAACAGTTTTACCGAGGATATGTTTTGAGAGCGCGGAACAGAAACGGTAATTTTTCCGGTAAAGGGATTAGGGAAAATGGTACAAAAATTTTTTTGTCCGAAATCGCGGGTGGCTACCACCTGCGATGTTTTTGATACGAGCCGGTAATCCGGGTCGATTACAATTTTAGCCACTTCAAATCCGGGTCCCACAAAAAAATCCTGGTTTTGGGCGGTATGCACCAACCGGAAATCGGCTGAATCGGACTGAGCAGAATACACTCTGACCGGGACTGGTATTTCGAAAAAGTCAACGGATGAATGGGAGGGGGCCTGTGAAAGCGTAATTTTCAGAAATCCGTCATCAAGGTTTTTGAATGCGGCACGAAATAACGGGAAGCCTTCGCCAAGGTACCAGTCGTTAAAAAACTCGGTTAGGGTAGTATCACCGGCCGTTTCCATGTGTTTGACCAGGTGCCGGGTTGAGGCGAAACCATTGGCAAGTTCCGGATCGTTGAAATAGTTGCGGATTCCGTTAAAGAAGTTTTCATCGCCAAGAACCCACCGCAGCATGTGGAGCAGATAAGCTCCTTTGGAATACGACAGGCGGCTGTCGAAAATCCGAGTAACCGAAGTGGTATCATCAACGAATACTGAACCGCCGGGTTTTGTGGTAATTTTCTCCACCTGTTGTTTTTTCCAGGGCATCCAGAAAATGCCATCGAGCAGATGTTCGTAGGCAAGTCCGTTCATGTAGGTTGCAAAGCCTTCGTTTAGCCAGATCTCTTTCCACGAACCCAGTGTGATATAGTTGCCAAACCACTGGTGCGCCAGTTCGTGGGCAATCAGGTGGAACCCGAAACTGCCCATGAAACTCATGGTTTGGTGTTCCATTCCACCGCCCCAGCCAAATTGGGCATGTCCGTATTTTTCGCGGGCAAACGGATAAATTCCAATCAGATTGTTGAATAACGCCATGATTTCAGCGGTAACTGCTGTATTTCCTTTCGCCGTTTGCAGGTTTTCAGGATAAACATAATTCAGAATTTCGATTTTATCCCCGTTTCCCAGCTCCAGATAATCGGAATATTCGGCATAATTGGTAACGGCAACTGCCACCAGATAGGTGGCAATGGGGTAGCGGTGTTTCCAGTGCATGGTGCGCTTCCCTCCCGAAACAATATCTGAAGCCAGGATGCCGTTTGCTGCGGTCCGGTATTTTTCGGGCGTTGTCACCATGATATCGATTGAGTCAATTTTATCGGAAAGGGTTTGTTTACAAGGCCACCATTCCATGGCGCCGTAGGGTTCTGAGAGGGTCCAGATGATGGGCTCGCCCTGGTGCCAGCCCTGAGTAAATGAGCCGAACCCGGAGCTCGGTGGTTCTCCCCGGTAATGCACCGTGACCGAATCGGTTTGCTGATTTGTCAAGGGTTGATCGATCCGGATAATTACTTTGTTCCCCTTTCTGAAAAAAACGGACTGACGGGTTTGGTGAATGACGGAATCGATGGTTAGGTTTGCATGCAAATCGAATTTAATTACATCGAATCCGTCGCATTGGCTCACGAAATACGACGTTATATTTCCTTCGATATAACGTACGTTTGGATCGATGTTCCATTCCATCCGCTGATAAGTGAGGTTATAATTGCCGGAATTCACGCTTTCACCAGTTTCAGCATTTTTGATGAAACGCCTGCTTTCCTCAAGAGCTGTCTTTTCCTCAAAAAAAGGATCGAACAATTGGGTTCTACCCCAAAATGACAGGTGTGTAAGAATCAGTATAATAATCAGTTTATGGTTCATATCTCAAAGATATACAACATGATGGAATAAAACTCCTGATGATGGGTTGATATGGGAAAATATAATCAGGATATTTATTGTTAACGCTGTAAAGTCTTTTTGACATTGACTGGTTAGGCGCTGCAGACTTGTCAGCGTGCGTAGCTCCTGACAACGTCACATGTTTATACAGCGATTATTTTTCGATCTCTTTCCATACCAGGGCGCTGGCGCCAATAATGGCCGCATCGCCGGGTTTCAGTTGCGAAGGCAGGATGTTGATTTTATTCTTGTAAAACGGGAGAAGGTATTTTTCCATGCTTTCCCTGGTTGGTTTGAAAATTAAATCGCCGGCTGCGGTTGGCCCGCCGAAAAGGAAAATTGCTTCGGGACTGAGGTAGTGGATGGTATTAGCCAGACCAATACCGAGCCATTCGCCGGTTTTCTCAAAAACTTCCAATGCAATTTTATCGCCTTGTATGGCTGCTTCGTAAATCATTTTTGAATCGAGTTCAACGAATGTTTTGCCGGCGAGTAAACTGTCGGTGGCATTGTATTGAATCAGGAGTTCGAAGGCTGTACGCTTCATCCCCGAAGCCGAGCAGTAAGCTTCCAGATGGCCCGGTGTACCGCATCCGCAGGGGCGGCCTCCCGGAATCAGGATGGTGTGCCCGCATTCTCCGGCAAATCCGTCGCTCCCGTATACCAAATCGCCATTTACGACGATGCCGCTTCCAATGCCGGTGCCGAGGGTAAACATGACAAAGTTTTTCATGCCTCTTGCCCCGCCGTATATCATTTCTCCCATGGCTGCCGCATTGGCATCATTGGTAAGCACAACCGCATCCAGTTCGGGGAACCGGGCCCGTAGCATTTTAACCATCTGAAGTTCTCCTTTAAACGAAAGATTGGATGCAAATTCGATGGTACCGCTGTAATAGTTTCCGCCGGGGGCGCCAATTCCAATTCCTGTCAATTCTATGTTATTGACGGAATATCTTCCCGATTCGGTTAATAGCCTGATGGCTGAAGCCAGTTCGTTGATGTATCGTTCAAAATCGCCATGCGAAGGAGTGGGAATGTTTCCTTTTCCCAATACATTACCTTTGCAATCGACCAATCCGATAGCCGTGTTCGTTCCGCCAATATCGATTCCCACTGCAACTTTCATCACCATGATTTTTTTCAGGTTATTGAATTATCCGGCTGCTTTTTTAATTTCTCAACCAGGTTGAATAAACATCCGGCAAATTTACAATTTTATACACCATTTTCGATTTGTTATTCAAACTTATTCTGCCCGCCGGTTACTGAAAAATCGATTGCAAATATCATTTTCAGGACTTTTTGAAAATTCAAAACTATGGTTTTCAAACCAACCTCGTTGAAATCTGTTGTTATTTTGATAACTTCGTTATTTCTCTTCAAATGGAATTTTTCAGATTAGTTAAATCACAGGCGCCGATGGAAAAAGCAGGGAAAGTAATTCTGAAAGTAGTAGGGTGGATTATTCTGCTGCCGGTTTATATTTACAAATATGCCATTTCACCACTGACACCTGCATCGTGCAGGCATGTGCCCACCTGCTCGGAATATGCACTTCAGGCGGTTAAAATTCACGGGCCGTTCATTGGCTTTTGGCTGGCAACCAAACGCATCCTCAGGTGCCATCCGTGGGGAACGCATGGCTACGATCCCGTACCCCCAAAAGGACAATTTAAATTCAAGAAAATAAAATTCTGAACTTTTATTCCTCCGGTTTTAAAACTAATTTTGTCAAACATTGTTTAAAAGGGACAATTTCTGTATCAAAAATAATCAGTATAATGAAACAAATCATTTTGATCCTAGCAGCATCTTTCCTGTTATTTTCGTGCAACTCAAACAAAACACCCAAAGGGAGTAGCGATAAAAAGGCAATTACAGTCAGTATTGTCCCGCAAAAAACCTTTGTGGAAAAAATTGCCGGCAACGATTTTGAAATCAATGTTTTGATTCCCCCGGGAGTAACTCCCGAAGCCGGGAATTTGCTGCCTTCGCAACTAAAACTGATAGCGAACTCGGTGCTTTGGTTCCGCATAGGATATATTGGTTTTGAATACTCGTGGAAAGACAAGATTGAACAGGCTAACCGCAAAATGAAAGTAGTCGATCTTTCGGAAGGAATGGATCTGATTGCCGAAACCGAAGGTCATGGCGATCATGTTCACGAAAGCGGAATCGATCCGCACATCTGGATGTCGCCCCGGCTGGTGAAAAAAATGGCTGCCCGGATTCTGGAGGAAGTTGTTGTACTTAATCCTGAAAAAGAGGCTGAATACAAGGAAAACTACCTGAAATTTATTGAAGAAGCCGACCAACTTGATGCTGAAATCAGGAACCTGTTGAAAGACAGTGAAGGAAAGATATTCATCACATTTCATCCCAGCCTCTCGTACTATGCACGCGATTACGGATTGGAACAACTGACCCTTGAATCGGGGGGAAAGGAACCCACCCCGCAGCACATGGCCGGGGTAATCCGGATTTCGAAAGCTGAAAACATTGATGTAATATACATTCAAAGTGAGTTTGACCGTGAACATGCCCGGGTCTTCGCCGAGGAAATTAACGGGCAGGTCATACAAATCAGTCCGCTGGCTCCCAACTGGGCCGAAAACCTTCTTGAAATGACCCGAACCTTTGCAGAAAATTTTTAATGGAACCATTAATAAAAATACAAAACCTCACCGTTGGTTACGATAAAATACCGGTGCTTGAAAATGTGAACCTCGAAATTTTTGAGAACGATTTTCTCGGGGTGATTGGTCCCAATGGCGGTGGAAAAACCACGTTGTTAAAAGCCATTCTGGGTTTGTTGAAACCTTCCGGCGGGAAGATTATTTTTCGTCCCGACATCAACAAAAGGAAAAAACCCATTGGTTACCTGCCGCAGGTAAGGCACATCGACCGGAAGTTTCCCATTACGGTTTACGATGTGGTACGCTCCGGATCGCTCATGGAAGGACAAAATAAAGTCAGTTCCTCAGAAGTAAAAGATAAGGTGAACCAATTGCTTGAAGAGACTGGTATTGCCGAAATCAGGAATAAGGCCATCGGCGACCTTTCGGGAGGCCAGATGCAACGCGTGTTTTTATGCCGGGCATTACTGAGCGACCCCAAAATACTGATTCTCGACGAACCCGATACGTTTGTCGATAACCGTTTCGAGGGCGAACTTTATGAACGGCTTGGAAAGCTGAACCAGGAGATGGCCATTATTTTGGTTTCGCACGATTTGGGTACCATTTCTACCTCCGTGAAAACCATTGCCTGCGTGAACGGGAGCCTGCATTATCATCCCAGCAACAAAATTACCCAGGATCAACTCGACGGCTATAACTGTCCCATTCAGATTATTACTCATGGCGTTATTCCCCATACCGTATTAAAACAACATCAGAATCATGAGCACCATCATTGAGCTTTTTTCCTACGATTTCATCCGCAAGGCTTTTCTTTCTGCCATTTTTGCCAGTATTTCCTGCGGAATTATCGGTAGTTATATCGTGTCGCGCCGAATTGTTTTCATTAGCGGCGGGATTACCCACGCCTCGTTTGGCGGAATAGGACTGGCATTTTTTCTCGGGTTTAACCCGCTGGTTGGGGCTGTGCTTTTTGCTGTGCTTTCGGCGCTGGGAATCCAGTTTTTCACCAAAGTTGCTGAAATCCGCGAGGATTCGTCCATTGCCATTTGGTGGTCGCTGGGGATGGCGCTGGGTGTAATTTTTATTTTTCTGACCCCCGGTTACACTCCAAACCTGATGAGTTATCTTTTCGGAAATATTCTTACTGTTACGGTTTCCGAGTTGTGGTGGATGTTTGCCCTTAATGTGGTTATCATTTTGTTTTTTGTGCTGCTTTTCAGCAAAATCCTTTTTATTGCATTCGACGAGGAATTTGCACGGGCAGCCGGTTTGCCGGTGAACCTGTTCAATTACCTCACGATTACTTTAATCGCGTTGACTGTGGTATTAAATATCCGCGTGGTGGGTATCATTTTAATCCTGTCGTTGCTGACCATTCCGCAAGCCTCGGCCAACCTTTTCACCAAAGATTTTAAAAAGCTGATTATCCTGTCGTCGGTGTTTGCTTTTATTGGAACCATGGCTGGTTTGTTTATTTCCTATTTTATGAATATTCCGTCGGGGGCAGCTATTATTTTCACCCTGGTGGTGATGTTCGGATTACTTCGGTTGTTAAAATATGCCATCCGATGATCCAGGCGAAAAAGGAAAAGTTTTATACCTGCCCTGAATGTGGTTTTGTATTTTCCAATCTCGATGTACCCCGATCGTGCAGCAACTGTTTCGCCTGTTCCGGCTGCGAAATTTATATTTGCCCGTCCTGCCGCTGCGAAGTGGTTGTTAAGCCTGTGAAATCAATGAAAAGAAGTGACGAAGGCTAGAAATTTTCTTTATAGAAAATTTTTGAATCAGGGTATGTTTTTTTCATAATAATTCATGTTTAAAAAATCATTGCGAGAGACAAAATATAATTTGTTCCGAATGAAAAAAAATGTATTTTCGGAATGTGTTTATCACAAATCAATTCGGGATTATTTCTAATGGAACTGCCCTCCCACATGGGAAGGGCAGTTTATTTTTACTTTCAAAAAACCGTACTGTCAACCGGATTTATCGAGTAAATTTTTTGGATAATCGTTATGGATTTTTATTTGTTATAAAGGGCTAGTTCTTCTTTTTCAATATCGGTAAAATATTTCACGGTACCCACTTTCAGTTCCATGGTGGCAGCTTCGTCGCATACAATCAATCCTTTCGGGTGCAGCTGCAGTACCGAAACGGTCCACATGTGGTTTACCCCTTCCTCGACCACTTTCTGAAGAGCACGGGCTTTGTTGTAACCATTGACGATGATGACCACTTCCCGGGCCTGCATAACAGTATCTACTCCAACGGTCAGCGCGGTTTTTGGTACCTGGCTGATGTCATTCCCAAAAAAACGAGAGTTGGCCACCAGCGTGTCGTAGGTTAGGGTTTTTACACGGGTTTTTGATTTTAACGACGACCCGGGTTCGTTGAACGCAATGTGCCCATCGGGGCCAATTCCGCCAAGGAAAAGCTGAATTCCACCGTAACGTTCAATTTTTTTCTCGTAGGCTTCACATTCTTGTTGCAAATCGGCCGCATTTCCGTTCAGAATGTTGATATTCTCATTCGGGATGTCAATGTGGTCGAAAAAGTTGGTTTTCATAAAATGATGGTAACTTTGCGGGTGTTCTTCCGGAATCCCCACATATTCATCCATATTAAAAGTAACCACATTTTGAAACGAAACTTCTCCTCTTTTAACCATCGAAATCAGTTCGGAATAAGTTCCCAGCGGCGACGATCCGGTAGGCAGGCCCAGAACAAAAGGTTTTTCCGGCGTAGGATTGTATGCGTTAATTTTCTCAGCGATGTAACGGGCGGTCCATCGGCTGATTTGTTCGTAGTTTTTATGAATCAGTATTCTCATTATTATATTGTTTCAATTGTTTTTAATTTTTCAGAAAAGCCCTTCCGTTGATTTTTCAAGCGCGAAAGCTTCTTCCAGGAATTGTTCCACATTCAGTTCGTGGAGGTAAACCATTCCGTGGGTAGCTCTTAAAAGAGGCGATTCGTTTTCGTAAAAAAAGTTTTTCCCTAATAAAAACTGGATTTGTTTGTGCTGTTCGAACCAGATTCGTTGGGTCAGATCACTGAATTTGCCGTCGAGCTGGTAACTCGGGAACGAAGCGTTGACCTGTGTGACGTAGCACTCGGAGAACGATTTGTCGAGAGTGGCCAGCGAGTTCAGCGAAACCGGCACCAGGATTTCAACATCCCACGGATTGTATTTGAACCAGACATTCCGGTACCCGATGATGCGCAACTGGCTTAAATCGGTTTCCTTATTCCATTCTTCCACAGCACGGGCAATGGCCTGTAGAACCTTGTAGTGGGTATCGGGTCCGCTTCCCTGCGGATCCATGGCCAGGCTGATTACGGTGGGTTTGTATTTTCTGAAATCTTCCAGTATGGGCATCACATCTTTTTCCATGTCAGGCTGGCTCGATGAAATATCGTTTTGATAAAATCCCAGCCGGAGGTGGTGGACATTTTTTACCATAATACCGTAGTGTGCCCAAACCAGTTCTTCCTCAAACTCCCTGATCATCCCTTTTAATTTTTGGATTTTCAGCGGATTTTTCCCACCGTCGTATGTTTCTTTTAAAGATGCCATGATTTCGGTAATGACTTCATTCAGCCCATCCTTGTTGCTGATATCCCAGATGGTAACCAGCGCCCGGATGAGCCGGTGGCAAACGCCGCGGCGTTTTTCCTCGTCGCTGAGCGAGGCAATGTTGTCGAGGTAGTGGTAGATATCTTTGTCCCACTTGTATTTGTATCCGTCGATGAAAAAGTCGGGATAATCAAGCATTTCAATTTTCCCTTTTGCGATTAATTCGCGGGTGTCAGCCAGCAGGTCGTACAGGAAATGGTTGGTCACCGCGTTGAACCCTGAGGTTAATACTGAGAAGTGCATTTCGTTGCTGGCTTCGCGCGATTGCCGGTTGGTAACGGGCATAATTCCCAGCATGATGTCGTCGTGATGCGGCCCGGTGTGATAATACACCTGGTCGGTCTCTTTTTTCATGCCTTTGTGGAGCTTTTCCAGGATGGAACCGATGACCGATTGGACTGTGTTTTCGTTTAACCCGGGAATGCGGCTACAGTATTTGTCGGCCTGTAAATCGGAAAGGGTCAGTTTTGGCCCGAATTTGTTGATTTTCTTACAAAGTTCGATAACCGCCCTTTCTGTTTTCCGGTGGTTCCACGGGCCTTCGCTGTAAAATTTTTCGATACTGTCTTCCAGCGATACGGCAGCGCCTTCGGTCAGGTAAAAACGGCTGTTTTTAAGCTTCTGTAGCGATGTGGCCGGGAAATTGACCGACGGTTCATTTTCGAGTGAATTTTTGATGACATCGGCAATGGCTTCGCCGGCTGCATAGATAATCGCTTTGTTTTCAGGGTTGTAGCCAATGGTGCCCAGTCCAATGGTAATTACCAGCCGGTTGCGCGAAACTTCAATTCCACCCAAATCGGCAGCTGTAATGGCCTGTGTTTCAAAATTGGTTTGGGTAAGCCGTGTGGCCGAAAAGTGGTCGGAGCCGCGGGTGTTAAAAGCGATGTGCCCATCGGGGCCAATTCCACCCAGAAAAAACCCGATTCCGCCTTTTTCCCTGATTTGGTTTTCGTAACGGGTACACCAGTTGTCGATTTTGAAAATCGATTCCTGCTGCCATTGTTCCATCCGGGTTTTGGCTTCGCGGTAACGCAGGGTCAAATCAATTTTATAATCCGGGAAAATTTCAGAAAAATGTTTTCCCCCGGCCAGTTCAATTTCATTGGAGTTGATCAGTAAGGCAAGGTTTTTATCCAGACCAAAACCTTCGATGTAATGTTTATTGACGAAATTGAACAAACTGTTGTGTTGTTCCGGGTTAATGGGATAGAATTCGCCGGTTTGCACAAACTGCAACTCATTTAATGTAGGTTTCTGTACATCTATTAATCCGTATTTTTCAAGGATTTCTTTTGTTTTGCGGGTATCCCAGGTTTCCAGCAGTTGTTGGGTAAACCGCAAAAAATACTGGGCTGTTTTTCCGGTTGGCAAACTAACAACCCCCCGGGGATTTTCGCTAATCCATTCCAAAAAACTTAATGCAGAAAGCATTCCCAGTTTCGGGAAACTTTTTACCGGGATGTAAGGGATTTTGGTTGAAAAATTTTCAAATCCTGTTTCCTTCATCAATGCCTGTTCAACTTTTGAAAATTGATATTTCATACCATGATTTATTTTGAAAGTAATATTTTTTCGAGAGCATAAGCGGCAATACCCATTGTTCCTGCTTTTGAACCCAGTTCCGAGAATTTGATTTCAGTATCGGAACTCAGGTCGCGGTTGCTGAAAATGGTAATGGCCTGCTGGATTGGCGCCAGGATAAACCGGCTGGCTTCGGCAACGCGTCCGCCAATAATAATGAGTTCGGGATTAAATATCTGGATGAGGTATGCAATTCCCCGGCCCAGCCAGTATCCGGTGTCTGTAAGCAATGAAATGGCAAACTGGTCGCCCATGTTGGCGGCCTGTATCACGATGGTGATGTCGATTTTGCCGGTGTCGCCGTCAACCAGTTCGGTAATGAGCGATGATTGGCCCTTTTTGATCCCTTCCCTGGCAATACGTGCAATGGCGGTGGCCGAGACAATGGTTTCGAGGCAGCCCTGTTTGCCGCAACTGCAAAGTACCCCGTTGTCGGCAATGGGCAGGTGCCCGAATTCTCCTGAAAAACCTGACTTCCCGGTGTACAATTTTCCGTTGATGATGATTCCCAGCCCAAGACCCCAGTCGGCCTGGAGCATCAGAACATTTTTTTTGCCCCGGGCCAGACCGAAATGTTGTTCGGCAAAAGCCCTGACTTTTGAGTCGTGGTTGAAATAAACCGGGGTGCCAAATATTTTTCTGAGTTCCTCGTACAAGTTGGTTACTTGTGGAAAGTAGGTTTTGTTGATTCCCAGTTTCGGATTGATAACACCGGGGAGTTCAATCCCGGCAACCAAAATTTTATTCCGATCAATATGGCTTTCGTTGACAACCTGTTCCAGTTTCTCGTTTACCTGCCGGAAAATCTCCAGATCCGACTGCATTTTGATGGGAAAATAGTGCGGTCCGCTCACCTCCTGATTGTTGCTGTTGAAAATGGAGATAATAGTCCGGTTAATGTTGATGGTTATTCCCGCCACATAAAAACCATCGTCAACCAGTCCATATATGTTGGGGCGCCTTCCGCCACTTGAGTCGCCTCGTCCCAATTCCCGGACCAGTCCGTCGGTGATCATTTCCATCAGCAGACTGTTGATTTTTGGAGTACTCAGTTTAATTAACCGCGATAATTCTGAGTTGGAAAGTGGCCCGTTGAAATACAATGAGTGCAGGATATGTTTTTTGTGCCAGGTTTTTTTTTCTTCAATTGCCTGGCTCTGTGTCCCCGTCTTTTTAATTAGATTTTCCATAATTCATTGCAAAGATCAAAATTAATTGTATATCACGAAATATTCTTTTTAATTTATTTAAAAAGATATGCGTAATTTTGTTAAAATTAATGAATCGTTTACAATTCATAAATAGTTAACATCAACTATCTTTACTTATTCAATAAATTAATGGATATTTATTCTTTTAAGGATTGAATTTAAAACTTTGTCAGAGTATGTACAGGGAAAGGTTTTTTTTATTCATCGTTGTGTTTCTTGCGTTTCAAACGGGTTACGCTCAGTCGAGGAAGTTGATTAAAATCCCGGATATCCCCGGATACCAAACTCTGAAATGCGATTTTCATATCCATACCGTTTTCTCCGATGGAACGGTGTGGCCGACTGTTCGCGTGGAAGAAGCCTGGGCCGAAGGGCTTGACGCCATCGCTATTTCCGACCATATCGAATACCGTCCACACTCGAAAGATATTGTAGCCAACCATAACCGCCCGTACGAAATTGCTGAACCGCTTGCTGCCCAACGAGGGATTATTTTAATACGTGCCGCTGAAATTACACGAAATATGCCCCCCGGCCACCTGAATACCCTTTTTATCAGAAATGCAAATTTGCTGGAACGCGACAATGTAATGGATGCGTTGAGAGAAGCCCGCGAACAGGGAGCATTTATTTTATGGAACCATCCGGGATGGAAAGTCCAGCAACCCGATTCGACCCGCTGGTGGCAGGAACATACCAACTTGTTACGAAACGATTTACTGCACGGTATCGAAGTTTACAATTACAACGAATTTTATCCCGAAGCGTTTGAATGGGCCCTGGGAAAACGGTTGACCCTATTCGGAAATACCGACGTTCACGATCCCATCGGGATGACGTATGATTTAAAGGACAACCACCGCCCCATGACACTGGTTTTTGCCCGAAGCCGTACTTCAGGCGGAATTAAGGAAGCTTTGTTTGCCCGGCGGACTGCCGTTTATTTTGATAATACCATCATGGGGCAGGCCAGTTTGCTTGAGCCACTGTTCTTTGCCTCACTGAAAATCGATGAAATCCCGCTTCGTTTAACCAACGGGAACACTAAACAGGTGAGGATTATCAACAATTCCGACCTGGATTATGAACTGGAAATTGCCCAGCCTGGAGTGGGGTTTGATGCTCCCAAATCGGTCACACTCAAAGCACATCACATCACACCCATTGAATTGAGCGGGAATTCGCAGGAAGTGGCGCTGCTGAAAACTTTAAATGTTTACTACCGGGTTAAGAATCTCTATGTGGGTTCAAATGAAAATCTTGTCGTAACTTTTATGTTCAAAAACCTTTAATTTCTCTTTAAAAGATGAAGGAGAAAGGATTTACCGGTAGTGATCCTGTGTTGAAAGAATACCACCTGCATGGGAATGAAGAAATTTCTCCGGGAGTCCATCTGATTTCCTTCCACCGCGATTTTGAATTTCATGCCGGGCAGGTGATGAAAATTGGCATCGACCGTGATCATCCTCCCCGTATTTACAGTATTTGCAGCGGAACCCACGACAAGGAAATCCGGGTTCTTTTTGATGTGAAGGACGATGGTTATCTTACTCCCAGGCTGGCATCGATGATTCCGGGCGATGTTATACTGGGTTCAAAACCTTACGGAAGCTTTTTGGGAACTAGCGAACCGGCCTGGTGGATTGCCACCGGAACCGGAATTGCCCCCTTTTACAGCATGTTTCAGTCCGGGTACTTCGAAAATAAAAAATTGATTCATGGAGCAAGATACCTGAACCAGTTTTATTTCGAAGACGAACTGGACTGGGCACTCGGTGAAAATTATGTCCGCTGCTGTTCTCGCGAAAAATCATGCAATGTTTTTCCCGGCAGGGTTTCTGACTACCTGGCCGAAATGAACAATCTTCCCTCCATAAAATATTATCTCTGTGGAAATGCCCTGATGGTGGTCGAAGTCCGAGATTTGCTCATCGAAAAGGGTGTGCCTTTCGAAAATATTCATGCCGAAATTTATTTCTGACAATGGGCGGTAATAATTTTCTGATTTTTCGTACAAATGAAAAGCACAAAATATTTGAAATGAGTTCTTTTGGGAAATTATTGTAAATATCTGATTATTAATATTTAAAAATCTTTAATTAAAAATAAACTCATGAAAAAATCTTTTCTTTTTTTAACAGCAGCCCTGCTGTTTTTAATGTTAGGTGCAAACGCTCAAACTCTTGATGATGTTTTGGACAAACATTTCAAAGCTATTGGTCAGGAGAAACTGGCCGCGGTGAAATCTTATTCCATCAAGGCAAAAGTCAGCCAGATGGGAATGGAATTCCCCATGGAAATGAAGATGAAACGGCCGAATAAATTCCGTATGGACATGGACATACAAGGCCAGGAAATGGTTCAGGCTTTTGACGGGGAAAAAGGCTGGATGATTGTACCCGGGATGGGATCCGGACCGCAGGACTTGACCGGGGATCAGTTAAAACAGGCCATGCAGCAAGCCGATATTGACGGCGAACTTTACCACTACGAAAAGAAAGGACTCACGGTTGATTTGGTTGGAAAAGTGAAAGACGGCGATAAGGAAGCTTATTATGTGAAGGTTACTGATAAAAAAGGTGATGTGAAGAATTATTTTATCGATGCTGAGAAATATGTGATTAACAAAGTAAAAGCCAAAGTCAATGCGATGGGGCAAACCCTTGAGGTGGAACAAAGGTTTAAGGATTATAAAAATGTGGACGGAATTTTAATGGCAACAAAAATTGAGTCTGATTCACCCATGGGAACTGCAACCATTTTAATGAATGAAATAAAATTTAATATCGAAGTAAACGATTCGGATTTTGAAAAACCATCAAAATAACCTGAATACTGTTTGCGTCAATTAATTTGCATACTGACTCCTGCGAAAGTGTGGCTTGTTTTTCGAATACAAGCCACACTTTTTTGTTCTGGTTTTGACTTCCCTCTGGAATTTTTAAGCAATAGTTATTGAATTTTAGCACCAGATGGTCGACAAAGGGATGGAGTATTGCTAATAAAACACAAAAAAGTATTTATTTGCAAATTTGCCTTTGTGTCGATCTGAAAGTTAAGTGCTTCTATTTTTTATAATTTGATGTTGATTTTTAGATTTTCATTGCAAAATGGTTTTTTAATCCCTGGACTGTCTTGTCATTATCAAATAAAAATATATTTAAATCTTTTATTTATGCTTTTTAACATGCGTTTTAGTTGAAAAGCCGCCATAACTTGTTCGGTGAAAATAATTTAACAAGTTACAATTATGAAAAAATTAGTATTATCTATGGTTATGGTGCTTTTCACCGCCGGGCTTTTGTTCCCGCAACAGCAAAGCAGGATTCCTTTGATTGGAGCCAAAGCTCCTTCGTTTACTGCAAATTCAACTCACGGGAATATTACTTTCCCTGATGATTTTGGAACAAGCTGGAAAATACTTTTTAGTCATCCGCAGGATTTTACGCCGGTATGTTCTTCTGAACTGCTTGAACTGGCGTACATGCAAAAAGAGTTTGAAAAGCTTGGCGTTCGGCTGGCGGTTATTTCAACCGACGATGTGGCCCAGCATATAATGTGGGTCGCGCACCTTGAAGAATTGGACTACAAAGGCCGGGGAGCACAGAAAATTACATTCCCGCTGTTCGAGGATGTTCAGGGAAAAATTTTTGAATGTATGGCATGCTCCACGAACCAACCAGTACAAGCCGCGATATTAGGGGAGTGTTTATCCTTGATTCGGAAAATGTGGTGCGTTCCATCAATTTTTATCCCATTGAAATTGGTAGGAACATGCATGAAATTCAACGAATTGTACTGGCGCTGAAAACCACCGGGCAGGAAAATGTTTTTACACCGGCCAACTGGACTCCCGGCGACGATGTGATTGTTCCCCATTTCCCCTATACCAAAGAACAGATTGCCAAAAATCCACAGTTGGAAAACGATTTCTACAGCGTAGGCAACCGTATGTGGTTTAAGAAAGTGGATGGCAAATAATGCTTCAGAAAGCGGTTTTTTCGATACATAGATGTAGTTTTTAGTAGCAGGAAGGGAGCTGAGGCTCCCTTTTTTTGAAGGGAACTGCCATTTGCTGGTGGCCAAAACACAGGTCGAATTTGAAGATTTATTCTCGGAGTTCTCGTTCATTCGTGTACATAAAATCCACCTGGCGAATCTGAACCATGTGGTGGCTTACCGGAAAACCGACGGCGGAATTTTGCAGCTTTCCAACGGCGACTCGGTCGCTGTTTCGCGCTGCAGAAAAGAGGAAGTTCAGAAAATGCTAAAACTGATTTTCAGATAACTAATTTCACGGGAAGTGTTATTTGTAAAAAGGTAATACCATCCAGGTATAAATTATACAACCCACACAAATTCCAAAGAAAAATTCCAGTGAGGCAAGAATCAGCAACATCGCGCTAATTACCGATGCAGCCACCGGAAAACCAAAAAGGAAAAGAAGCGTTATCACCAGGGTCATGATTAATCCCAGGCGGGCGGCAAAAATTTTCGGGGCTTTGTCGATGGATTTTCCTTCCAGTCCCAGGGTGTTGACCAGCAGCGAACTGGCCAGGCTTACCGGGCTGAATTTCGATTTGGTAAACGCACGGATAAAAAAGTCGGCCATTAATACTGCCGGAAAAACCGCCGATTGAAACGCCCATCCTGCGGCAATAAAAACCATGGCAAATAATGCGTTTAACCGTGTAACCCGCTCGTTAACTTTTTCATTTGAAACCGGGCATATCATATTTTTAATCATCTTCATCTGTTTTATTATTCAAATTAAATACAAAATGGTGTTTTATTCAAATAAAAATACAAAAAAGTATGTTATTAGTGTTGGAATTTACAATGTCATTCTGAAAGCCGGTTGTTTGGCGGAATTGAAAGGCCGGGTAAAAGGAAACTTTCCTGTTTTTTTGTATCTTAACACCCTGTTTGAAGTACGATTTTCAGGAAGAAAATGTACCGGATATATTTGCAAAACAGACTTGAAAATTTTGTAAGCTGCAACGCTGAAAAAAAGATAACCGACGATAAACCAATAAACCTGAGTCTGATGAAAAAACTTTTTCTATTACTGATTTTGATTTCTTTTATTTCAGTTGCTTCCACCGCGCAATCCATGGTTGACCGCTATCAGCGGGCGGAGCAGTTTCTTCCCAAAAATATCGATAAACTGACCCGGAACGTTTCGTTGCGCGTGAACCCGGTTGAAGGTACGAGCGATTTCTGGTACAAAATTCAAACGGGAAAAGGGGAGAGCTACTATTATTTCGACGGGAAAAATATTAAGTCGGAACCCGCATTCGACCATGAGAACCTGGCTGCTTCCATTTCTGCATTTTCAGGAACGACAGTCAATCCCGATTCGTTAAACCTGCAACGTTTGAATTTTTTCCCGAAAGAGAAAAAGATACAGTTCAGGAAAGATTCTTTGCTGCTTGAAACCTCGCTTGCCGATTATAAAACGGTTCAGAAAGAAACGATTAAAAGGTTGTCCCGAAACCAGTCGGAATCGCCCGACAAAAAGTGGATAGCCGAAGTCAGGGAATTCAACCTGTTTCTGATAAATGCTGAAACCGGCGAAGAGTTTCAACTGACAACCGACGGTGTGGAAAAATACGAATACGCCACTTCGCGCGAATGGCACCAGCGGGTTGATATTTCCATTCCCGAAAAATACGATCCTGCGATTTACGTGAACTGGTCGGCCGACTCGAAAAAACTGGTCACTTTCCGCACCGATCGCCGCAAAACCGGAACGTTCTACCTCTATCAAAGCCTTCCCGACAAAGGTACACGGGCAAAAGTTTGGTCGTACGAGGGTCCGTTGCCCGGCGAAGAGGCCATCGATATGGAATATTACCTGTTTGATGTGGGAAAAAAGTCGTCAGTAAAAATTGACATTCCGCCTTTTGCCGATTTTCTGGCCAGCATTTATCCCACCTGGTTTTCAAATAATTCAGAATTATATTTTGCCCGTTTCGAACGGGGTTATAAATCAATCGAAATGTTTGTTGCCGATGCAGAAACCGGCAAAACAACCCGCCTTTTGAAAGATTCATCGGAAACCATGGTGGAAACTCAAACCATCAGTTGCCGCTGGCTGGACGACGAAAGCGGTTTTTTCTGGACATCGGAACGCGACGGCTGGAACCACATTTACCGATACGACAGGACAGGAACCCTTCTCAATCAGGTGACCAATGGCGATTTTGTGGTTCGCGAAATTGTGAAGGTTGACCAGGAAAAACAGTTGATTTATTTCATTGCCGGTGGTAAAGAACCCGGTGTCGATCCGTATTACCGCTTTTT
>CAZHKI010000002.1:0-4128 GCA_964533365.1 uncultured Maribellus sp.
GTACACTGGATGTAGCTGGTGTTGTAACGCGGTCCGGCATTGTAATAATCTTTTCCTTTCTGAATGCAGTCTTCGATGACCACCGAAAGAAACGGCGCCGGTGCATATTTGGCAAACATCTGGTCAATGTAGTTGCTCACCCTGATTTTTTGATCGACCACAAATTTCAGTTGTTTCAGGAAAGCGTTGTACAATTCCTCATAATTTTTGAAAGTGCGCGGATCGCCGGTTTCGATGCCGGCCCTTTTGCCGGTAAGCGGGTCGGTGCCGTTGTTTAGGGTAATCTCCAGGATTTTCGGGACATTCAGGTAGCCGGTTAACAGGTAGGCTTCCTTTCCGAAAGCACCCACTTCGATACATCCGCTGCAACCTCCTTCGCGTGCATCCTGCAGCGATTTTCCCTGGCGCAGCAACTCCTGAATGTACACGTCGGGATTGAACACCGACGGATAGCCGTGCCCCAGCCGGATGACCTTGCAGGCGGCATTCAGAAAATGATCGGGTGTTTTTGCGCTGATATGCACCGAATTTCCGGGTTGCAAAATGTGCAGCTCGCCAATTATCTCCAGCATAATGTAGGAAAGTTCGCTCACTCCGCTCGAACCGTCAGATTTTATTCCTCCGATGTTGATATTGGTAAAATCGTTAAAGGTCCCACTTTCGCGGGCAGTAATTCCCACTTTTGGCGGCGCCGGATGGTTGTTCACTTTTATCCAGAAACAGCAAAGCAGTTCTTTGGCCTGGTCGCGGGTGAGTGTCCCTTCGGCAATCCCCTGTTCGTAAAAGGGTTGCAGGTGCTGGTCGAAATGGCCGGGGTTCATGGCGTCCCAGCCGTTGAGTTCGGTGATGGTGCCAAGGTGGACAAACCAGTACATCTGAATGGCTTCCCACAAATTACGCGGGGCATTTGCAGGAACCCGGCGGCAAACTTCTGCTGTTCTTTTTAGTTCCTGAACGCGTTTCGGATTGGTTTCTTTTTGAGCCATTTCTTCAGCCAAATCAGCATGTCGTTCAGCAAAAACAATAACGGCATCGCACGAAATGTCCATTGCCTTCAGCTCTTCCAGTTTATCGGTGGCTTCAGGATCATTCAGAAAATCGAGCCGCTGAATATGTTCTTCGATTTCCTTTTTAAAATCCAACATCCCTTTTTGGTAGATTTTCCCATCGAGTGCGGTGTGGCCGGGAGCGCGCTGTTCCATAAATTCGGTAAACACGCCGGCTTCATAAGCGGCTTTCCACTCACACGGCACATGGCTGAAAATCCGTTCGCGCATGGTGCGGCCTTTCCAGTAGGGAATTACTTCCCGTTCATACGTGTCAATGTCTACCTGTGAAATGGTGTAACGTTGCTGTTCGCGCGAATTCAGTACATGAAAATCCTCCACGCTGTGGCAGGTGAGTTCGGGAAAAGTGGGCACCGATTTTGGCGCCGGGCCGCGTTCGCCCACAATCAACTCATCTTCTCCAATATAAATGGTTTTCTGTTTGCAGATTTCCAGAAAATTGAGCGCCCGCATCACCGGCGGTGAAAATTTCCCTTCATTTTCCTGATAAAAACGGGTGGTGATCAATGCCCGTTCGATGGAGAGCGATTCCTGGGTTTCCACACTTTGATTGCGCAATCGCCAGATACGTTCGTTCATCCCCGGATCGGGTTTTCCTTTTTCGGGGCTGCTGAAATTACTCCCCGAACCGGCCGCCCGTTCGGGGATTTTATGGGTTATTATCTTTGTACCAGTCATATCGAAATGGTTCTAAAAAAACGGGTGAAAAATTGAATGAAAATAAAACGTTTTTCCCAAGGAGGGGATTAAGACAGGCGTTAAGCATAAAACATCCGGCAACTGAAGAGGCAGCGGTAAGTGCCGGGAAGATTTGTTTTATGCGGTTTCGAAGACATATTGAATAATTTCAAACAGGGTAAAATTAGATAATAACTGTAAACTATCAAAACAATCCCGTGTGAATCTGTTGTTTCGGCTGGTTCAGGCAACAGTTAATTTACAGCCAGCGCCTTAAAATCGAGATACAGGTTTTTTAGATCCCGGTATCCTTTCAGCAAAGCGTAAAAAAGTCGGAATATCCCGACAGCGCCTGTCCATGTTGCCCTGAAAATCTTGAAAATTAATGATGTGATTTCACAAGCCACGACAAATGCCTTGCTCTGTTTTTTCAGCCTGTCAATAGCTGAGACAGCAGCTTCGTTTGGTAACCCGTCAGGGAGATAAACTGTGGTGTCCATATCTTTTGAAAAACGAAACGAGATATTGGAAACCACCATCTCGCCATTCCAGTAAATTTTCAGCGATTTTGCCACTTCCGACAACCCGGATTTGACAATCTTAAAAGCTTTTGTCGTAAACCGGAAGAATCCCATGTAAATATTTTCCTTTAAAAAAGTGATGGCTTTTTCACCTATTTTTTTGAACCAGCGCCAAATCCTTTTCAATCCGTCCCATAACCTCATCCCTTTTTCTTTCAGATAAGAACGGGCATTTTCCATTTCGCGTTCCGAGGTGATTTCCCGTGCAATCCAGGCGCTGGCATCGTCGGTGTCGTCATCGGCGTTAATATTGTTTGCCGCAACCATTCCGCGGAACAACGCCGGGGAGATAGTTTTTGCCAGGTTTTCAGCTTCCGGTTTTTTATGGTTTTCAAAATGCTGATAATAGCGTGAAATAGCCTGGTACAATTTGCTTTCATCCGATATTTCAAAATCATCCCGTCCGTCGATATCAACGTCGTACCCCAAAAGCCACAATTCAATTTTCGCACAATTCACAATGAATTTTTTGGCCAGCGCATCATTCCCTTCTTTATTTCTGGCCGTAATTCGATAGGAAAAGGTTGTTTTTTGGCTGGAATTTTCAGTAATTAATGAACCGGTTAGTATATCCTGGTTGAATAAGATTTTTAATGTTTCATCGTTAAATCCGGCAACAAAGTGGCCGTTTTTAATCCGAAACATTTTCAGGATATTTTCAAAACTGGCCAAAGCTTCAATTTCCAATGGTTTGAAATTTACCGATGGTTTGTTGCGGTATAACCCAAGGCTCCAAAGTCGAAGCTGAATGGCACGGTGAACGGCGGCTTCTGTTTTTGGATTTATGGTTCCACCGGAAAACCACTGCTCTTCGGTAAGTTTTGATTCGAAGCCGACCAACTCATCCAGTGCATACCAGGTTTTATCGCCCACCCAAGAATCTTGTTTCAGGTTGGCCTCTCCCTGAAACCGGACGACAGCCTGTTGGATTTCACCGAGTTTTTGGGCAATTCGCCGCGAATGAATTTTCTTCGGCAAATATCCCAGCAACCACAACCGGGAAGCAATGGTTTGAATCCGAATCCGCTGGCTGTCGATGTCGTACGTTTCTTTTTTATTAACCGGAGGATTGCCAATCATCCAGTCGTTGCCGGCACTTTCAACAATATCTTCAAACTGGCCCCACGGCTCAACCAGGGAACCTGAAAATCCATCGTTTTTCAACTCCGACAAAAGATCAGTCATTTGTGATAATATCTTTAAAAAGCGTGAGAAGCCCCAGCCGTGTTTCAATGCCCGACTGAACTGCATTTTGATGCACTTCAAGCGCCATTTCCGGTACATCTTTCAATTCCTGTTTTACGAAATTGTACGAATCGCCGTCAAACTGGGCCAAGGTTTCGGCAACCAGATATACCTCGCCTTTAGTTTTGGCTTCCCTGATTAACTTTCGGATATCTTCAAACTTTTCCGAACCGGTTAACTCGGTTTTCAATTCGCCGGTAAAGGTTTGCACATGCAAAGAGGTCAAATCCTGAACCGCTTTATTTAACTCGTTTAACGCACTTTTTAATGACATGGCATTCAAGTTTTATGGTTGTTTCAATATAAATTTTTGAATTCCCCTATTTTTTATAAATTTTTAAAAAGGTTGATACAAGTTACAAAAAATCATCAACATATTATATTTCATAAAACTAATTGCATGAGATTCAGTTTATTCGATCCAGATTTTCACTGATAACAAAATACTTTCATTCAGAGATGACGGTTACAACTGGGGCGCCACAATTGCCATACTGCGGGATGATAAATCAGACTGATTAATTAATGAAAAAGTTTAATTGAACAATATTAAAATA
>CAZHKI010000002.1:4138-15892 GCA_964533365.1 uncultured Maribellus sp.
ATAACAGGGTTCTGCATTTTTATGAGAATGTTAATTTATCACTACTGCCTTAATAAAAATGCACCAATTTGGATTAAAATGCCTTAATCCCTTATTATACTTGATTTTCAGATGTAGTCAGATTGTTGATGAAAATAGACAAAAGAAAGTGAAATTTTGATTGGCTCTGATTCAGTTTTAACTGTTGATTTTCCTTTGTCAAATAGTATGTTCAGGGCAATATATCCATCAGAATTTAAGGCATCCAGCATTTCGTTTAATTGGATTACCTGTTTCATAATTTCCTTTTCAACTATTGTAATGTAGTAATCTGTCCGGATAACCATCAAGAATATAGTTTAGAAGAACCGTATTCGCCAGTTGGCTGAGTCTCTGTGAATCAGTCAGTAGACTCCTTCCAGTATCATAAAATACAACGGTTAAACTTAACATTATCTGGTAGTTAGGTGTGCAAATGCAAAAAAAAAATCAGAGTAGAATAGCTCTAATTATAAGGATAAAACTTACTTTATAAAAAACAACTGGACCATTTTTTTAACTTTGTAGTAAGGACTCATTTTAAAGCAAAAGGACGGGGAGATATAATCTCCATGTTAACTTAGAGCCGGTCATCAATTATTGAATATTTAATAAAACAGGTATGCAGAAGACAAACGATGAACTCATTGCCGAGCTAAGAGAGTTACAGCAAAAGTATTCGGATCTGTATGCGAAACATTCCGAAGAAATAAGTTCTTTAAAGAAAGAAAATGAAGAGCTTCGCTTGCGATTGATGTTTTTTGAAGGTATAGCCAATTCTACTTTTGATGGCTTTCTGGTGGTTGACGCTAACGGACGCAAAATTCTTCAAACGCAACGGACCATTGATTTATGGAAAATCCCTCAAGATGTCGTCGCAGATCCTAGTGGGCATAAACAGGTGGCACATATTATGCACATGACGGTTGATCCTCAAAAGTTTGTTGCAGAAATTCAATATCAGGTCGAACACATCACAGAAAAACGACTTGATGAAATTGAACTGATTGATGGCACAATTTTAGAACGTTACTCCTCTCCGGTTTTTGGATCTGACGGCACTCATTATGGCCGAATTTATACGTTTCACGATATTACCGAACGCAAGAATGTCGAAAAACAACTCATTCAGCTAAATGCCGATAAAGACCGCTTTATCTCGATTCTTGCCCATGACTTGAGAAACCCTTTTAATAATTTGTTAGGACTAACGGAATTTTTGTTGGAAAGTTTTAAAACAATGTCGACTGATGAAATTGAACATATCTTAACCGGAATTTACAAAGTGTCCCGGAAAACATTCACCCTGCTTGAAGACACACTCCTTTGGGCAAGTGTTCAATCAAAAAGAATAACCTATTCACCTTGTTTTACCGACATATCCGCTTTTATGACGGAAGTAAAAGAAATTCTCGAGCCAGTTGCCCGGTTCAAGAATATTGCTTTGGAAAACAAGACAAAAGAAGAAGTAATGGCCTATGTCGATGTCTATATGTTTAAAGCTATTTTGCGCAACCTTATTTCCAATGCCATAAAATTTACAAACGAACATGGGAAAATTGAAATTTCAGCATCTCAAATTGGATCCGATACAATTGTAAAGGTTAACGATAACGGCGTTGGAATAAAACAGGAGGTAATAGACTCACTCTTTAGCTCTTCTCTTTCTGTTTCCTCCCTTGGAACTGCAAATGAAATTGGAACCGGACTTGGGTTGATGCTTTGTAAAGATTTTGTTGATAAGCATGACGGAAAGATTTGGATCGAAAGTGAAATCAACAAAGGAACGACTGTGTCTTTTTCATTACCAAACCCGTCTTAATGTCCTTCAATGCCCAACCGGAAACGGGAGATTTACGGTGCGAGGCGTAGGTTTTTCTGCTGCCAGGTGGAAGAAGCTTTCTTATTCTTCAGAGGGGAAAGCAATTTTTTATTCATTTAGCAATCTCCCTTCCGAGATATCTCAGAACTTACTGAAAAACGCCCCAATTTTTTCAAGTAGTGTTTCCCGTTTTTTGGTGCAGTCGCCGGTTGGTGTAAAGCGTGACACGGGACAATATCGGGATACAAAAAAAGGATTAATCTGTATATCAACAAATTAATCCTTTTAAAAGTAGTCCCACCGGGAATCGAACCCAGATTTACAGTTTAGGAAACTGTCGTTCTATCCGTTGAACTATGAGACCTTTTCTTTTTGCAGGTGTGCAAAAATAGAGAAAAACCTTTTTAACCACAAATCATTCGGAAAATATTGCAAATTTTATCCATCTCAAAACATTTTGCTGAAATTCAATGTTTAATAGTGGATGGATTACATTGGCAATTTCGGTTTCAATATGGAATCTGACACGCAGAATTCGCAGGTAATAAAACAAAAATAACCTTAAATAAAGGATGATCATGAAAGGGAGTAACATCAACCGCAGAAAGTTTTTGGGCACCGGCTTGGCTGCTGCTGCCACGGTTGCCGTGGGAAAAACCATGGCGTCGGAAAACGATTCAGACCGTGTTCCGTTAAAAAAGAACGACGAAAATCCCTTTAATCCGGTAACCTACAGTGCAATGCCCACACGTTCGTTTGGGAAAACCGGGTTCAAAGTTGGCGTATTAAGCCTGGGCGGACAGGCAACCATTGAAATCAAAGGACGGGAAGAGGAGTCGGAAAAGATCATTAACCGCGCCATTGATTTGGGAATCAATTACATTGACACAGCCGCATCGTATGGCGGAGGAGTAAGCCAACTCAACATTGGCCGGGTGATGAAAACCCGCCGCAACGAAGTGTGGTTGTCAACCAAAACCCACGACCGCACGTACGACGGGTCCATGCGCCTGCTGGAAGAAAGCCTGAAAAACCTGCAAACCGACCACATTGATACCTGGCAACTGCACAATGTACAACGACAGGATCAGGTGGAGCAAATTTTTGCGCCCAACGGCGCCATTAAAGCCCTTGAAAAAGCAAAAGCTGAGGGTATGGTCCGCAAAATCGGGATTACCGGTCATTTCGATCCGCTGGTCCTGCTCGAAGCTATCCGGAGGTACCCGTTCGACTCTATTTTATTAGCCGTTAATGCAGCCGATGTACATTACCTGAGTTTCAAAAATTACCTGCTGCCCGAAGCACAAAAACAGGGAATTGCAATTATTGGGATGAAAGTGACCACCCGCAGCCGGATTCTTTCGTCGTGGACGCCACCTCCCCTGGAAGAACAACCCGACGCCCGGTTACGCACATCAAAACCGGGAACCATCAACATCAGGGAAGCACTGACCTACAACATGAGCTTGCCGGTAAGCACCACCATTATTGGAGTGGATAACCTGGAACAAATTGAGGAGAATGTGAAAATAGCATCCGAATTTCAGCCGTTAACACAGGCCCAAATGGAAGAAATTGAATTTAAAACCTTACCGGTGGTGCGGCAGGCACTTTATTTCCGCCGCTGGGATATTGGCGCCTGATATCAACAAAAAAAGCTGGGATTAAAACCTCATCATCATTTCATCGGAATCTCGAAGTAATATCATAAAAAAAGCCCGTCAGGAACGGGCTTTATAACTATATATGGTTGTGATAATTTTGTCGGTTATGTCGCCGATTCAAATTGTTTCAGAAAACGGACATCATTTTCGAAAAAATGCCGGATATCTTTGATTCCGTACCGGAGCATGGTAATCCGCTCGATTCCCATTCCAAAAGCGAACCCTGTATATTTTTTACTGTCGATATTGCAGGCTTCCAGCACGTTGGGATCGACCATTCCGCACCCGAGAATTTCGAGCCAGCCCGAATATTTACAAACGTTACAACCTTTTCCGCCGCAGATGGAACAACTTACGTCCATTTCGGCGCTGGGTTCGGTAAACGGGAAGTACGACGGCCGCAAACGGATTTGTGTCCCTTCGCCAAACAGTTCCCTGGCAAAATAGAGCAGGGTTTGTTTCAGGTCGGCAAACGAAACATTTTCATCCACATACAAACCTTCCACCTGGTGAAAAATGCAGTGCGACCGTGCTGAAATGGCTTCGTTGCGGAAAACGCGGCCCGGAAAAATAGCGCGAATAGGCGGCTGGGTACGTTCCATTACGCGGATTTGCACGCTTGAAGTATGGGTACGTAGCAAAACATCGGGATTTTTTTCGATGAAAAACGTGTCCTGCATGTCGCGGGCCGGATGTTCAGGCGGAAAGTTCAGCGCCGAAAACACATGCCAGTCGTCCTCAATTTCAGGGCCTTCGGCAACCGTAAAACCAAGGCGGCCAAAAATACTGATGATTTCGTTTTTCACCAGCGAAAGCGGATGACGGGCGCCCAGTTTTACCGGTTCGCCAGGCATCGATAAATCCAGGCCCGAACTGCCCGATGCTGCGGCTTCAAATGATTCCTTCAGCGAGTTGATTTTTTCGAGCGCCAACTCTTTTAAATCGTTGATGGCTTTTCCAATCTCTTTTTTCTGTTCGGCAGGAACCGTTTTGAAATCGTCGAAAAGCTGGCTGATACTTCCTTTTTTACTGATGTATTTTATCCGGAGTTCATCCACTTCCTCCAGCGTTGATGCCACAATGGCACCAATTTCTTCCTGTAAAGCCTTGATCTTGTCTAACATTTGATATCCAGGTAAAAATTGAAGTCCCAAAGATAATCATTCCGGTAAAAATTCTTGTTTTTACCCGTGGAAACTGTTTGCTTCGGCAAAAGGTTAAAAAATTATTTCCCGAAACAGGAATCCGGTTATTTCAGTTCGAAAGAAGTATTTCCAATATGATTCCCGTCGGTGAAAACATCGACGGTGTAAACGCCGGGCATAAGTTTGGCTTCGCTGGAATTGTCCCAGAAAATAGCCACCGGCAGTTCCTGCCCTTCGTAATTGACCTCGCGCATGGCCGAGAACGGGATCTTCAGGTCTTCGAACTGGAACAGGTCGTTGGACGATTTAATCATGAGCAACTGGTCGGGGCGGGTAATGCGGGCATAAATATTTTTCGCCCCGCGTTTGGCTGTTACGTTACTGCTCAAAACAAAATAGATGCGGATTTTACTGGTACGGTTGGCAAATTTTGTTTCCTTGCTGCGGTCGTTCAGGGGTTCGGCCACCAGTTCACGCGCTTCTAACATAGCCGCTCTTTGCAGGTTCTGTTGCAGTTTGGTTTTCTCCTGGCTTAACTGAACATTTTCCGATTCCACCTTTTTAAATTGTTCCTTCACCTCCAGGTTTTCGGCCATTAACTCCTGGTTTCTCCGGTTCAGCGAGTCAATCTGTGTTACAAAATCGCGCATAATTCCGCGCAGGGTGTTTACCTGGTTCTGATAATCGGATATTTTCTGGAAACTGATTTTTTTGGTTTGTTCCACTTCCAGTAACAAATCCTTCACTTTGGCCTGCGCCACCAGTAATTGTTCGTTGATGGTATCGTTTTCCGTTCTCAGCGAATCGTAATTCGATGCAATCTGCATTAGTTCAAACTGAATGGAGTCCTTTTCGGCCCTGATTTCTTTGACAATCGTCCGGTGTTCCCTTTGCTGAAGGAAAAACAGTACCACTACCACCACAAGGGTAGCAGCCAGAACAGCTACAATAATATTATTCCGCTTGTCTCTTTTCTTTTGAATATTTTGAACATTCAGCTCTTCCATGCTTACTGGTTTTATAAGTGAACGAATAAACAAAAATAGTAATCTTTTTTGGCGGTAACAAAAGAATAAAGGCTGTCGGTTGAATAGTGACAGCCTTTACCTGGATATATCGGTGAAATTTTATCAAAAACTGCCGAATTTCAGCCCGAAATAGATTATCCGTGGCGATGTAGGCCCGTAAATATATGCCGGATCGCGATTAACTCCGGAATCAAAATCACGCTGATAACTGTTGAACAGGTTTTTAGCTCCGGCGTTTATCTGCATTTTTATCACTTCGGTCAACCGTACATCATAACTGATTTTAACACCAGTATCGAAAAATGAAGAGGAAGTGTTCAACTGCCCGATTTCGGGATTAGCAGCCAGCGGGCCAAAGTAAGGTACCAGCATCGGACCGGTGTAATTGCCGGTAAACGCAATATTCAGAAGCATAGAGGGGCTGAAATTCACACTCAGGTAACCATATTGCCCGGGAGAACGGAAGAAACGTTTCTCGTCAAATTCCTGTGGCTCTTCAAATTCGCTTTTCTGAATGGTAAATCCCGACTGGATTTGAAACCGCGCTGAAGGAGATGCATTTAATTCAAGATTGACTCCCTGAACCGTCGCACCGTTTTCAGCATTTACCCGGGTATAAACCACAACACCATTTTCATCGGGTTCGCCATATTGGTTGGCAAACGGATTGAGCAGCCGGGTGTAAAAGCCTTCAGCCAGCAGTTGCACCTGCCAGCGTCCAAAATTTTTGGTGTAGTCGAACGAAGCGGTAACACTGTTCGACGACTCCTGCTTCAGATCCGGATCGTTTTGATGCAGTACCTGCCGCGATCCTGAAGTTTCGATGTGCAGGTCTTCGTCGAAAATTTGCGGAGCCCTGAAACCGCGGGCAAATCCGCCCCTGAATTGCAGGTCGTGGGTAAGATTATACAGGAAACTCACCCTGGGGCTTAAAACATTCCCGGTAACCGTATTGCTTTCCCGGGTTTTATCGGAAATGGAATAACGATCGAAACGGACTCCTGCGGTAACAACCGCTTTCTCCAATTTCCACTCCGATTGCAGAAATGCCGCCTGAATGGCCATCTTCTGGTCGGCTACCGGCGTATTTCCTAAATGAATATTTTGATCCACATCAAAATAGCCCAGTTTCTGGTCTTCCAGCACTCCCCCGTTGTATTCGGCCCCCGAAGTAACGGTAGCCGGCGAAAACAACAGGCGGTTAAACCGTCGGATATACTGCACCCCCGACGACCATGAAAGATCCTGCGTTTCGCCATACGCCGACAAATCCTGGTTGGCGCCATAATATGAATCGCGGTGAACACCCTGCGCTGAGAAATAGACCGACAACTTATCGGCATCGCGCATCAGTAGATCAAATGTTGCAGCGCCTGAGTTAATTCGGTGCCTTACGCTTTCGGTTACATCGGCTTCGTGCAGCGGAAGTTCAAACCGGTTCCCGCCGCGCCGGAACTCACCAATGTGAAAATAATCGATCGAAAGTTTACCCCGCTCCGAAAGCCGCTGGTACATGCGGGTACCGAGGGTCGCGTTTTCAATAAGTGAAAGTTCCGAAAAGCCATCGCCATTGGCGTCGTAAGGGTCGCGGTTGCGGGTAAAGCCGAACAAACTCAACCCGGTTTTAAAATCATCACTCACAAACGAACCGTTTAAATTCATGCTGATATCGTTTGCCGTGTTTCCTTTGGCGACGGTCAGTCCGTTGGATGCCGACGCAGAAAAACCATTGTTAACGGGATCTTTTGTAATCAGGTTGATGGTTCCGGCAATGGCGTTACTTCCGTACATCGCCGAACCTCCCCCGCGGATTACTTCCACACGATCAATCATGTTGGCTGGAATCAGTTCGAGGCCGTAAACGCCAGCCAGCCCGCTAAACACCGGCCTTGAATTAATAAGAATTTGGGAATAAGGCCCCTCGAGCCCGTTCATCCTTACCTGCGAAAAACCACAATTCTGACAGTTATTTTCCATCCGCAATCCGGGAGCAAAATTTAATCCTTCGCTCAGGGTAACGTTTTGGGTACGCTGGAATAATTTCGGATTAATACTGTTCACAATGGTTGGTGTTTCGCGGCGGCTTTTCGAATTGCGATCGGCAGAGATGATTACCTGCTCAATTCCAATCATATCGGGTTCCAGTTCAACTGAAAGTGTCAGACTTTTGTTCGATTCCAGAAAGACTTCCATTTCACGGGTTTTGTAGCCCACAGCCGAAAAAACAATTACCTGCTCCCCAACCGGCAGGTTGGTCATTTTAAAATGTCCGGTGGCATCGGCCGCCGCTCCAACTGTTGTTCCTTTTACTGCAATGGTGGCAAAAGGAATATGTTCGTTCTCCGATTTTATTCCGCCAAATAGCATGGCGTCGGTTTTGGGTTTTTTATCCGGTTCATCGGCAAATCCAGTTTTGCCAATGAATAATAACAGCACAATAAGTGCTTTAACTATTTTCATTACATTTTTATTTTGGATGAATAAAAAAAATAGGTCTGGAGGTTTTATTTTTTTATATCATCCATGCTGGTGGGCCGCGGGGAATTAAATGGAGTAAGGGACAGGAATAATCATCCAGAAAAATACAATTTAAAAAATCGGTTTGCTGAATTACCGGTTTATATTCAAGGGTAAATTCTGGAGTATTTTTAAAATAATCGATTTGCAGGCAATGGAAAAAACAAATCTCGGTTTTCGAGTGATTGTGCTGGTTAATGGGTTTCCCATCTTTGTGTTCAATCGGGTGTGAGTGGGTGATCACAATCCCGTTGGCATAAAAGTGGGTATGCCGGTTCAGCAACGAATTTTGGGCAATATAAAAATATACCGGCAAAAACAGCAGGTAAAAAATTTTGATATTTTGTCGGATAAAATTCATATCAATCTGAAACTCGCTTCAAAAATAGAATTGTTCCCTGTACCTGATGTAAAGGAACTCGTAATTTGATATAAAATTTTCAGGAATGGATTAAACCACCTTTTTTACTTCAGCAGAAAGGTTTTCAAGAGCGTTGTCGGCAGCCTTAAACAGGTCAGAACCCAACCGGTTGTAATATTTCTGAACCAATTTCGGATTTTCTTTTCCATCAGGATGGTTGGCTCTGATTCGTAATTCACGGTGTTTCTGAATTACTTCCCCTGCAATTTTCATAATGGCCTCCTGATCCACTTTCGAATTGTATTCCAGCACATAAAAGCAATCGTTCAACACCATCGACATTAACATGTCGATATCCTTTTTTAAATTTCTGATACTTGCCATACAAATGTGATTTTTTGCAAAGGTATAAAAAAAGCCGGATGAAGGATTTTACCGCATGCGAATCATACTGCCTCCACCCTGCTGCAACATATTATTTCCACGCTGTTGCTCCTGCTCTTGTTCTTTTTTAGCTTTTTCGGCAGCTTCTTTCTTTTTCTGTGCTTCCAGTTCCACATCAATAATCTGTTTGGTGAATGTTGCATCGGGAGTCAATACCCAATTTAAATTGTTCTCCCAGTTTCCTCTTACTTTCAGGATTTCATTCACATAGGCCACCCGTTCGGGTTGTTGTTTCCCGGTAAAACTTCCGGCATCCCATTTCCCGTTACCGTTTTCGTCGTAAATAATTTTTAGTTTGTATTTTTCGGGGGCAAGGTATTCAAAAACCACTGTTTGATTCGTCGTAAAAACCTTCTGGGAGATGACATCTTCCTTTTCGTTATTTTTTAACAACTGAACAACCATCGGACACTGAACTTCCGAGAAGTTAATTTTGATCGTTCCGTAAAAATCTTCTTCCCGTATTTTAAAAGCTTTCGAAAATTTCTGGCTGGTAATGCCGTATATATTCACGCAGGCTGCCGAATCAATTTCGAAAGTGTATCCGGTTTCCGGTTCCCAATCGTACAAAATATTATACTGCCGCCAATAAACGGTATCTTTTTCGAACTGAAAAGAGAGGGGTGTTTTCAGGGTGTCGTCGCTTAAATAGAGCCGGATTCCCGATGGTTCGAAATGTTTCACGGGTTCGGGCGCGGTAATCTGAATTCTGCCGTTGATATCGAACACCGATGCATTCACGTTGGTAGCCCATGCAAACTGGGGAACCGGCGGTGCGGTATCATCTTCATCTTCTTTTCCCCTTCTCCGTTTTTTAGAGGTATCTTCTTCGCGGTCGGTATATATTAATGAAAGAGTATCATTCCTGACGAACAGTTCATTCAGCGTATCGAGCTGGAAATAGGCCAGTTCCATTTGAAGGGTATCCATTTTCGCCACCAGGGTATCGGTAAGCCAAACCACCACCGAGTCCATTTTTTGGTTTGGCTCCATCAAATACCAATCGGTTGCATCAGCGTTTATAAGCCTGATTCCGAATGTATCGGCCACCGGTTCGTTAAAAACGAAACTGCATTTGTAACGCGTTTCCCGTTTATGGGAATCGAGAAACTGGTCAAAAAAATCTTCCTGAAAATGCCGGAGATAAAAAGGTTCAGGGAAAAACTGTGTCTGACCTAATATCAACATTGAATCAACGCCGTGAACCAGCGTGTCGCGCTCTTCGAGAAACCGGGCCGAAGGAACCACCAGCGTATCGGCAAAGGCAATTTCTTCCAGACCTTCGTTATACTTCAAATCGGAGTTTGCATCGTTGATGGAGAAAATATTGTATTTCCCGGGGGCAATATTGTCGATCATAAAAAGTCCATTTTTATCCGTTTTCCCGATGTAATCAGGAAGAAGCCTGTACAGGGCTGAATCGTGCAGGTTTTTGTGCAGCAAAATCAGCGCGTTTTCAACCGGTTCGAGGTTGAATGCATTTATCACCCGGCCTGCAACCCTCAGCGAATCAAAAATATCGCCGGTACTGAATGAAAAACGAAGGTTCCCAAAGGGATTTCTTTCGTTATTATCGACTACGGCATCTTTAAAATCGAGTGAATAGGTTGTGCTGTCGCGTAAAACTTCGTTAAACTGAACAATCAGGGTTTTCGATTTAGTCAGGATGGTTGGCCTTTTGGTCAGCGGAGGCGAAACAATCAGCAATTCCGAAACCTTATCGGGAATAATGTATTCGTTAAACGTGAGGCGCACTTCGTTACCTTTGTAATTCAGCGTTTTATAATTGGGCTGGGTGCCGACCAAAACCGGTGGAATAGTGTCGAGCGGACCTCCGGTAGGCATTCCCTGGTTGGCACACGACGAAATGATAATAATCCATATCAATCCGCCAATTAAAAAATAAGGTATTTTATCTAACAGTTTCATTCACCTAAAAAATGGATCACAAACATACGAATTCCTGCAAACAATGAAAGTTAAGCTTTGCCAAATTCAATAGGGGCACACATTAATTTTTAACAAAAAGAGGTTGACTTGAAACACAAATCCAACCAAAAAAAGTAACTTGTCTGCCATAAAACAAAAAAGAAAAATGGTTAAAAAGAAAAAGAAGCACCAAATAAAAAAAGCCAAAACCGGTGCTTTCAACAAAAAAACCCTGAAAAACGCCATCCTCACGGTTTTATATGAAGAGCCTGCGAAAACGGTCAATTACAAACAGGTATCCACCTGGCTGGGCGTTAAAGATCCTGAAGGCCGGAAACTGGTTAATGTTGTATTGCTGGAACTGAAAGACGATGAATACCTGGACGAGATTTCGAGGGGGAAATACAAACTGAAGGCCAAAACCGGAACTATTTGCGGCATTGTTGATCTTCAGCCGCAGGGATTTGCCTACGTGAACAGCGAAGAAACCGAACGCCCGGTGTTGGTTTCGGCACGTAACCTCAAACACGCCATGGACGGCGACAAAGTTAGGCTCCATATCTATGCCAGCCGGAAGAAACACGATTTGGAGGGCGAAGTTATCGATATCATCGAGCGGGCCAAATCGGTTTTTGTGGGGACCATCCAAACATCCCGGAATTTTGCCTTTCTGGTTCCTGCCGGAAAAGTGGGATTCGACATTTTCATCCCGCTGGAAAAACTGAATGGCGCCAAAGACGGGCAGAAAGCCATTGTACAGATAAACGAGTGGCCGTCGCAGGCACGCAGCCCGTTTGGCGAAGTTATAGAAGTTTTAGGCGACGCC
>CAZHKI010000002.1:15902-23219 GCA_964533365.1 uncultured Maribellus sp.
ATCCTGGCCGAATTCGAATTGCCCCACAAATTCCCCGGAAATGTGGATAAGGCAGCCGAAAAAATACCCATGGAAATTCCCGAAGAAGAGTACAAAAAACGCCGGGATTTCCGGAATATCACCACCTTCACCATCGATCCCGAAGATGCCAAGGATTTCGACGACGCCCTGTCGCTGCAAAAGCTGGAAAACGGAAACTGGGAGGTCGGTGTACACATTGCCGATGTGACCTACTATGTAACTCCCGGTTCAATCATCGAAGAGGAAGCACAGAACCGCGCAACATCGGTTTACCTGGTCGATCGCGTTGTGCCTATGCTGCCCGAACGGCTTTCGAACGGGGTTTGTTCGCTGCGCCCCAATGAAGACAAACTCTGTTTCTCAGCCGTGTTCGAAATGAACGATGAAGCCACGGTTTTAAAGGAATGGTTTGGGAAAACCGTCATCAATTCGAACCGAAGGTTTACCTACGAGCAAGCACAGGTTATTATCGAAACCGGCGCCGGCGAATTGTCGGAAGAAATGCTGAAACTGGATGATTTGTCGAAAAAGCTGCGCGATAACCGGTTCAAAAAAGGCTCCATCGCTTTCGAGCGGATTGAAATCAAATTCAACATCGATGAAAAAGGAAAGCCGCTTTCGGTCTATTTCAAAGAGGCCAAAGATGCCAACCACCTGATTGAAGAGTTTATGTTGCTGGCCAACAAACAGGTCGCCGAATTTCTGGGAAAACCAAAACCCGGCAAACCGCCCAAAACATCGGTTTACCGCATCCACGATAAGCCCGATCCCGACAAACTGGTTTCGTTTAACACCTTTATCCAGCGTTTTGGGTACGGGATCCAACTTTCGACACCCACTGCCATTTCGAACTCCATCAACAACCTGCTGACCCATGTAAAAGGAAAAAAGGAACAAAATGTGGTTGAAACGCTGGCCATCAGGGCGATGGCCAAAGCGGCCTATTCAACCCGGAATATTGGACATTACGGTTTGTCATTCGAATATTACACCCACTTTACCTCGCCCATCCGCCGCTACCCCGATATGATGGTGCACCGGTTACTTGAAAAATACCTCGAAGGCGGACGATCGGCCAGCGAACAAAAGTACGAAGCCCTTTGCAAACACTCGTCCGACATGGAAGCCCGGGCAGCCAACGCCGAAAGGGCCTCAGTGAAATACAAACAGGTGGAATTCATGCAGGATCACATCGGAAAAATTTATCCGGGCGTTATCTCCGGAATAACCGACTGGGGAATTTATGTGGAACTGGAAAATAAAATTGAAGGGATGATCCCCCTTCGTGAACTCGACGACGATTTCTATATTTTCGACGAACGAAATTATGCCCTCGTTGGCCGGCATAAACGTAAAACGTACCAGTTAGGCGACGAGGTGACGGTAAAAATCTGGCGAACCAACCTCGAACGGAAACAGCTTGATTTTTTGCTGGCAAAAAAAGAAAATGACTACGGTTTCGAATTCTAAATAAGTCTTTTCCCTGCTGATAAAATAAACTCCGGCGATAAAAACCGGCTGTCGTCTGCACGGGTAAAAAAGTCAAAAACAAATAACGGGAAAATTATTTACTTATATTTGTTTTCTTTTTCAAGCAGCTAAACAGTATTAAAATGCAAACCATTAGTGAAAACGGAACAAAAAAAGATCTGAACAGGGAGCACATCCTTAAAATAGCACAGGAAATCTTCAGCAAATACGGTTACAAAAAAACCACTCTCGATGATATTGCCAATGCCGTGAGAAAAGGTAAAAGTTCGTTGTACTATTATTTTAAAAGCAAAGAAGACCTTTTTCAGGCCGTTATTATCAAAGAGGTGGACATCCTGGCCCACGAACTGGAAATTGTCATCAACCGCAACACTGATCCGGCAGATAAACTTCGCGACTATATTTTGACAAAACTTTCTGCATTCCGGAACCTGGCCAATTTTTACCATGCCATCGAAAGTGATGTAACTGCCGTTGATTTTATCGACGAAATCAAAATCCGCTACGGACAAGATGAAATTCGTATGATCAAACGGATATTGATCGAAGGCGTCCGAAAAAACGAATTTGAAATTTACGATTTTAACCTGGCAGCCATTGGAATTACCACCGCTATTAAAGGACTGGAGATGCCTTTAACAGCCGGAAACTACGGGAAAGTCAACCTGGAACGAAGCGTCGATATTATCCTGAAGATTATTTGTTACGGCATTATGAAAAGATGAGAAATATACAAAACTAAAAAAGGCTGGTTTTACAACCAGCCTTTTCTCAATAAACCTAAACTAAACCAAAAACCGAACCCTCTGATTCGATAAGAACCTCTTAAAATCAACTCACCACTTTAAACAAATCCATGAACAAAAAGGTTCATCAGATTTCCGCTTTTTTATCATTACTTTTTCAGTTCAATAATCATGGCCGATTGGGCCGGCACCTCAATTTCAGAAAGATTTTCAATTTCAGTTGAAGTAATAATTTCATTCCCCTTGGTAAATCCACTCATTATTTCTGAAAAACGGCTGGTCGGGAGCAACGTTTGGCTGTCGTTCTTATTCAGAATAACCATGATTGTCTCGTCGTTGTTGTAACGAAAAAAGGTATAAACTCCGTTTTCGGGGACAAAGTGCATCAGTTTCCCTGAATGGATAACCGGTTTGTTTTTTCTCCAGTTTTGGAGGGTTGAAACATACGCCTGCATCTCTTTTTGATCTGAAGTCAGACCTGTGCCGGTTAAAGCGCTGGCGGGATGATCGTTCCAACCCCCGGGAAATTCAGCTCTGATGTCGCCGTGATGATCGCCCGGATGGGTCATTAAAACTTCCGTTCCGTAATAGATTTGCGGTATCCCGCGGATGGTCAGAAAATATGCCACGCCCATTTTCAGCAAATCCACATCGTTGCCTACCTGCACAAAAAAACGCGACATGTCGTGATTATCGGGGAAAACCACCAGGTTCCCGGCATCGGGGTACTGGAAATCGTTGGCCAGCGCTTCGTACAATTGCACCAGACCACCGTCCCAGCTTTCCGGGTTTCGAAGGGCCGAACCTGCCGCGTTTTGCAAGGGGAAATCCATCAGCGACGGCAGAAAGCATTCATAACCGTCGGCATTCATTTTACCTTTTTGCCAGTACGAAACAATGGCCGGGTTGAGGCTCCACTCCTCGCCCACAATGTTAAAGCCGGGATATTCTTCCAATACCCGCCTGGTCCAGTCGGCCATCATGTGTTTATCGGGATATGGCCAGGTATCCTGCCGGATTCCTTCCAGTCCCACGAATTCAATCCACCAGATGCTGTTTTGAATGAGGTATTTTGCCAGGAATGGATTCCGCTGATTAAGGTCGGGCATAGTGGGCACAAACCAGCCATCGGTCATCAATTTTTTATCGGCTTCCGAAGCGTGCGGATCTTGGTTCACTGTACGCCGGTGGCTGGTAATCCGGTAATCCGGATAATGGTTTATCCAGTCCGGCATGGGCAAATCGTCCATCCACCAGTGTTCTGAACCGCAATGGTTGAAAATCATGTCCATGATTAATTTCATACCGCGTTTGTCGAGTTCGTCGTTCAATTCGCGGTATTCATCGTTGGTGCCGTAACGCGGATCAACCTTGTAAAAATCGGTGGTTGAGTAGCCGTGGTACGAAACCTGGGTCATGTTATTTTCCAGCACCGGATTCAGCCAGACGGCAGTAAATCCCATTTTCTGAAGATAACCGAGCGAGTTGATAATCCCGCGGATATCGCCGCCATGCCGCCCGTCGCGGTTGGTGCGATCGGGCTTTTCCTTCATCCCTTCCACCCAGTCGTTGCCGGGATTTCCGTTGACAAACCGGTCGGGGGTAATGAGGTATATCACATCGGAACTGTTAAAACCAGCACGGGAAGATGAGCCATCTTCGCGCGGTTTCAATTCATACAGGTAGGAGGCCATTATCTTTTTGCCCTGTATAAACTGAATGTCGAATTTACCCGGCATAACATCGGGGGACAGTTTCAGATCGACAAACAGGTAATTCGGATTTTGTACTTTGGTGACGGCCACCAGTTCAACGCCCGGGTATTCGAGCGAAACACCGGCTGATGAAATGTTTTCGCCATGAACCATTAACTGAAGTTCGGGCGACTTCATACCGGCCCACCAAAACATGGGTTCCACACGGCTGAGGCTTACCTGTTGCGAAAACGAGTTCATGTAAAAAAGCCATGCAAATAAAAAAATCAGTAATCGTTTCATCTCTTTTTTGATTTTGTGAATTTAACGGTACGGTTTCTTTCCAGCAGGAAAGGCTCACCCCAGATTTCAAGCGGCACACTGACTTCAGAAAGATTGGTGACGCTGAATATTTTCTTATTTTTTTCCAGTAACAAGTGAGCTCCGCGAAAATCGACCCTGAACGAATAGGATTTCCATTTGCCGGGCAAAAACGGGTTGAATTTCAGTGTGCCGTTTTCGACGCGCATCCCGCCAAATCCCATTACAAAAGCCATCCAGGTTCCGCCCATGCTGGTGATATGAAGGCCGTCGTCGGTGTCGTTGTTGTAATCGTCCAAATCGAGGCGGGCGGTTCGCAGGTACATTTCGTACGATTTTTCGCGGTACCCGATTTTTGCAGCCAAAATGGAGTGGATACAAGGCGAAAGCGAAGATTCGTGGACAGTTAACGGCTCATAAAAATCGAAATGCTGCTTCAGATCTTCCTGTGAAAAGTTATTTTCGAACCAGAACATACTTTGCAGCGTGTCGGCCTGTTTGATGTAACACGATCGCAAAATCCGGTCCCACGACCATTTTTTGTTAATGGGCTGTTCTTTTTTCGGAAGCTGGCTAACCGGGATAAGTTCCTTGTCGAGAAAACCATCCTGCTGCAGGAATATTCTTTTAGCCTCATAGGCCGGGAAATACATTTTTTCGATGATATCTTTCCAGCGTTCAGTTTCTTTCAGTTCATTGAATTTCCATTTTTTCACCAACTCCTCGAAAAGATAGGGAAACTCTTTTTTAAGGTAGTCAATCACCTCGAGTGTGTATTTCATGGTCCACACAGCCATATAATTAGTGTGGAAGTTATTATTTACGTTGTTTTCGTATTCGTTGGGGCCGGTCACGCCGAGGATGACAAATTGTTGTTTATCCTCCGACCAGTTGACCCGCTGGCTCCAGAAGCGGCTGACAGCGAGCAGCACTTCAAAACCATAGGGGGCGAGGTATTCTTTGTCGCCGGTGTAGTTGATGTAGTTAGATATGGCATAAGCAATCGCGCCGTTCCGGTGGATTTCCTCGAACGTAATTTCCCATTCGTTGTGACATTCTTCGCCGTTAATGGTAACCATCGGGTAGAGGGCGGCGCCGTTTGTAAAGCCCAGTTTTTGGGCATTTTCGATGGCTCTCGTCAAATGTTTGTGCCGGTAAACCAACAGGTTTTTCGAAACCTCGGCAGGCGCCGTACTTAAATAAAACGGAAGACAATAGGCTTCGGTATCCCAGTAGGTTACGCCGCCGTATTTTTCGCCGGTAAATCCTTTTGGCCCGATGTTCAACCGTTCGTCATCGCCCGAGTAGGTCTGGTTCATTTGGAAAATATTAAAGCGGATACCCTGCTGGGCAGCCAAATCGCCTTCAATTTTGATGTCGCTGGTTTTCCAGCGGGCGAGCCATTGATTTTTATGATTTTCGAAAAGGATATCGAACCCGGCTGTTTTTGCCCTTTCGAGCGCATCTTTTGCTTTTTCAGATAGTTCCTTTTTCAGATAGTTCAGCGAAGAAACGGTTGCTGCCAGTTTTTCCACCATAACTTCGTCGCCCGGGACAACTTCGACGACCGTGGAAGCCTGTACATATTTGTTGCGTACCTGGATTTTGTTGTCCATCTCCATTCCCTGTCCGTTTTTAAGTACCTGGAACCACATGCCGGTACAAACCTGAAACCTGGTTTTCAGGGTTTCAACGGTAATGAACCCTTCATCCTGGTGGATTTGTTTTGAGATTTCAATCCAGAATTTTTCGTCGTAGTTCGAATCTTCATTAAAAACATCGGCATCTAAGTATGGTGTGATCTCCAGTTCACCTGAAAAATTCAATGCTTTCACCGAGTAGCGGATGGCGCCAATTTCAGCATCGTGGATGCTGATAAACCGTTGGGCCATGACTTCCACTTTTTCCCCACCGTCGAATTCAGCAACAAAACTTCGTGAAAGCAAGCCGTGCTGCATATCGAGTTCGCGACGAAAAGAAAGGACTTTATTCCGGGCCAGATCGAGTTCCTGCCCGTTCACCGAGATGTTAATCCCAATCCAGTTGGTTGAATTGATAATTTTGGCAAAATATTCGGGATACCCGTTTTTCCACCAGCCCACGCGGGTTTTGTCGGGGTAGTAAATCCCGGCCAGGTAAGCTCCCCTTAGTGTATCGCCCGAATATTTTTCTTCGAAGTTGGCCCGTTGCCCCATTCTGCCGTTCCCGAGGCTGAAAATGCTTTCGGAAATGCGGTTAAATTCAGGCCTGAACCCTTCTTCGATGATCTTCCATTCGTGATGAGCTATATAATCCTTCATCGGTTTCAATTTCAAAATGAATTCAAATAATTATTTTTCCTGTGCTGCAACATCATGCACAAAAAGTACCAGGATGGCTGCAACCAGCAACGAAGCCCCTCCCAAAACCAGGGCATAAATGGCCTGTCCTTTAAAAAGGTCGTGAACCAAAAAGCCAAGTATTGTAGCTGCCAGAATTTGGGGAATAACAATAAAGAAGTTAAAAATCCCCATGTAAATCCCCATTTTATGCGACGGTAGTGAACCGGTTAAAATGGCATACGGCATCGACAAAATACTGGCCCAGGCAATCCCCACTCCAATCATCGGGACGATGAGCCAGTTGGGATCACGGATCAGGAATACCGAAGCCAACCCAATTGCCCCGAGTATCAGACAAACCGAGTGGGTTATTTTCCGGCTGGTGTACCGGGCCAGCACCGGCAGTAAAAACGCAACCAGTGCGGCAATCCCGTTGTACACGGCAAAAAGGACATTTACCCAGTCGGCCCCGTCGTTGTATGCCTGCGAAAGCGGATCGGATGTTCCGTAGATATGGCTGGTAACTCCCGATGTGGTATAAATCCACATGGCAAAAAGTCCAATCCAGGTAAAGAACTGGACAAAAGCCAGTTGTTTCATGGTTGCGGGCATCTGCAGCAGATCGGAGAAAATTTCAACCAAGGCATTGTTTTCCCTGTTTTTCGATTTCAGAAGAAAAACCAGCGCCATCAGTAAAAAGAAAACCACGAGCAACCCTCCCAA
>CAZHKI010000002.1:23229-25169 GCA_964533365.1 uncultured Maribellus sp.
GTCACCACGATAATTCCCAACCCAATAACTCCAAAAAGACTGCCGACAGCCATGAACTGCTGTTTCTCAACCGGTTTCCCATTCTGTTCCGAAGAATTCCGGATTTTCGTTTGTTCCGCATCGGCAAATTCCTTCATTTTCTGCGGGGGATACTCTTTGGTCGAGATTATCGTCCAGAGAATGGCCAGAAAAAACACCAGTGCCCCGATGTAAAACGACCACTTCACCGAAGGAGGGATGACTCCCTCGGGAGCAGTATTGGGGATGTTCAGCCAGTTGGTCATTACATACGGTAAAAGAGAACCAACTACAGCGCCGGTACCAATAAAAAAACTTTGCATGGCGAAACCACGCGTCCGCTGTTCGTCGGGAAGCATATCGCCCACAAAAGCGCGGAACGGTTCCATGGAAATATTAATGGAAGCATCCATTATCCAGAGCATTCCGGCTGCCACCCAAAGCGCGGGCGAGTTGGGCATAAGCAGCAGCGCCAGCGAGGCAAAAATGGCCCCAACCAAAAAATACGGCCTCCGCCTACCCAGCCGGGTCCATGTTTTATCACTCATATGGCCAACAATGGGCTGTATAACCAACCCGGTTACCGGAGCAGCAATCCATAATATCGGAATGTCTTCGACCCTTGCACCCAGCGTTTCAAATATCCGGCTTACATTGGCATTTTGTAAAGCAAAACCAAACTGGATACCCAGGAAACCGAAACTCATGTTCCAGATTTGCCAAAAACTCAGAACAGGTTTTTTACTCATCTCAATTTCATTTATAATAATTTATGATTGCTGTAATGAATTACAGCCAATGAATTTTTGCGGGTTGAACAATGGAAGTAAACTGTGATTTGCCGTAACAAATATAAAACACAATTCATTAATAATCCAAATCACAAATGGGAAACAAACGTGTCAAAACAAGGATTTTGGGTGTGAAACATCCGTTTCAAACGTTTGCGGAGAATGTAAAAAAAAATTTAACTGACAGAAGATCCCCTTACAATCAGGTTTGCGTTTAACACCTTAGTTTCGAAAGGATAATCGTTTGGTTCCGAAAAGATTCTTTTCAGCAACATTTCGGTTGCAATGGTTCCCATTTCGTAGCCGTGCTGGTCAACCGAGGTTAAAGTAGGATCGGTAATTCCCGAGAAACGTCCGTCGGAAAACCCTACCACCGCTAAATCATCAGGTATCTTCACACCACGTTTCTGAAGGGTTTGCATGGCACCGATAGCGGTCAAATCGTTTACGGCAAAAAGCCCGTCGATAGGAATATTATTCTCCAGAATATGAATAACGGCCAGGCGGGCACGCTCAAAATTGTCGGCTTCGAAAACCAGGTCGCCGGCAACATTCAGACCGGCTTCGTGCATGGCTTTCAGGTAACCTTCCTTACGGTATTGTCCGATGAGCAGATTTTGAGGTCCGGCAAAATGGGCAACTCTTTTTCGCCCGCTGTCGGTCAGATGTTTGGTTGCTTTGTAGGCAGCGTCGAAATCGTCGATAATCACCTGGTCAGCTTCAAATCCCGGAACGATGCGATCGTAAAAAACCAGCGGGATGCCGTTGTCGCGCAAATTATTGAGATGCTGAAAATCGTTTGTTTCTTTCGAAATGGAAATCAATATCCCGTCCACCCGGCTGGCCAGCAAAGTTTTTGTATTGGCCTTTTCGCGCGAAATCATTTCGTTCGACTGGCAAATAATCACGTTAAAGCCGGCTTCATAAGCCACATCTTCGATACCACTGATGACCGAAGAAAAAAAGTAATGGACAATTTCAGGAATAATTACGCCAATGGTATTGCTCCGGCGATGTTTCAGGCTTAAGGCAACCGCATTGGGCTGGTAGTTCAGCCTCTCGGCCAGTTCGTTTACTGCCTTTCTGGTCTCCGGACTAATGTCGGGATGATTTTTTAATGCCCTGGAAACT
>CAZHKI010000003.1:0-17839 GCA_964533365.1 uncultured Maribellus sp.
TTTGCGCTCGAAGGGTTGGGTAAACTTTTAAATACCATAAAAATCATTCAAAACCGGTTGAACCCGGCACTCGAAATCGAAGGATTTCTGCTGACCATGTACGACTCGCGTTTGAACCTGTCGAATCAGGTTTACGAAGAGGTAAAACGGCACTTCCAGGAGATGGTTTTTGAAACCGTTATCCAGCGGAATGTAAAATTAAGCGAAGCCCCGAGTTACGGGAAACCGGTGGTACTGTACGACGCCAGTTCGAAAGGCGCCATCAACCACATGAACCTGGCACGCGAAATTTTACAACGGAATTCGATGACAAAAATGTCGCAGGAAAAAAATGTAATTATCTTTTAGAATATGGCAATGGGAAAACGGAACGCATTGGGTCGCGGCCTCGGGGCGCTCATCGACGATGCGGAAAAAATGCAGCAGGGCGCTGCCGGAATCAGCGAAGTGGAACTCGAAAAAATTGAAGCAAATCCATTTCAGCCCCGCACAAAATTCGATGCCGAAGCATTGGAAGAACTGGCAGCTTCTATTCGCGAAATTGGATTAATTCAACCCATCACCCTTAGGAAAAACGGCGATGACAAATACCAGATCATTGCCGGTGAACGCCGTTTCAGGGCCGCGCAACTGGCCGGTTTAAAATCAATCCCGGCATACGTGCGAAAAGCAAAAGACGACAGCATGCTCGAAATGGCGCTGGTTGAAAATATTCAGCGCGAAGACCTGGACGCCATTGAAATTGCGGTCAGTTACCAGCGGCTGATGGAAGAACTGCAATTTACACAGGAAGAAATGAGTTCGCGCGTGGGTAAAAAACGCTCGACCATTGCCAATTACCTCCGGCTGCTGAAACTACCGGCCATCATCCAGAAAGGTTTACGCGAAAAGGTAATTTCGATGGGACATGCCAGGGCCATCATCAACATCGAAGATCAGGACACGCAAACCATGATCTACAACCAGATCATCAAATATGGTTTTTCGGTTCGAAAAGTGGAAGAAATTGTACGCGATTTGAATTCGGACGAAAAGGAAGAAACCAAGGGAAAAAACAAGGAAAAACTTCCGAAAGAATTCCAGAACCTCAAAAAACAACTGGGTAGCATTTTCAGTTCGCGTATTGGTTTTTCCATGAACGAAAATGGAAAGGGGAAAATTGTTATTCCGTTCAAATCGGCTGATGACCTTGACCGAATTGTTAAAATTATTGAAAATCAGAAATAAGAGAAAAGCATTCATCCCAAATATGATTGTATTCTTCTATTTTTAGGCAAAATTTTATTTCGCGTGGGTCAAAAAAGATTCTTACTTTTCTGTATGTTTTTGGATTTGTTGTTTGCCGGGAGTACCCTGCACGCACAGGTTCTGACTACCGACAGCACAAAAATTGTCAATACAGAACCTGAAACCGAAAAAATACATTCACCCAAAAAGGCGACCATTTATTCGGCCATCCTTCCCGGGCTTGGCCAGGCATACAACCGCAAATACATCAAAATCCCGCTGGTTTATATTGGTTTTGGGGCCATTGGTTATTTTATCGACTGGAACAACGATAATTACCAGCTCAACCGTACAGCATACATTCACCTGACCGACGACAACGATGAAACCAACAACCATGTTAAAATTGCCGAAGAAAACGGGTACGATCTAAAAAACGCAACCAGTCGGTCGAATTTTAAAGATGGATTAACCAAACGAATGGATTATTACCGGCGAAACCGCGACTTGCTATTCATTACCATGTTCGGCTTTTACGGGCTAAACATTATCGACGCCAGCGTGGACGCCCACCTTTTCCAGTTCAACGTAAACGACGACCTGACCTTTAACTGGCAACCCACCATGCAAACCCTCAACAACCAAACCATTTACTGCATCAACTTTACATTCAACTTCTGATGAATATGAGCAAAAAAGTAAGACTGACCTGGATTATTTCATTTTTGATTTGGTCGGCCGGAGTTTCGGCGCAACCACAACAGACACCCGAAGTTTTACTGCCCGATTCCCTGCTTTTTACCGATACCATTCCCACAGCCGACTCCATGGTTTTTCATGACAATCCGGCCCTAAACGAAGACCTGAATGATTTTTTTTCTGAAAAAATGGACAGCCTTGTCCACACCTGGTTTATTGAGAATGCATTTCATCCCGATTCATTGGAGATAAACTATTCCGAAACTTTTCCGGTCGATCTGCACGACTCGGTTTACATCCGGCGGCTGAAAGATGTCCAGCAGGTCATCGATCTTTCGTACAACGACGTCGTCAAAAATTTTATAAAAATGTACACTGAGCGCAAAAGAGGCCAGGTTGAAATTATGCTGGGACTTTCAAATTACTATTTTCCGATTTTCGAGGAAACACTCGACAAATACGATTTGCCGCTCGAACTGAAATACCTGCCCATCATTGAATCGGCGCTGAACCCGAAAGCCATTTCGCGGATGGGCGCCAACGGACTGTGGCAGTTTATGTTCGGAACCGGCAAAAACATGAAACTCGAAATCAACAGTTTTGTTGATGAACGGCGCGATCCGCTGAAATCGACCGACGCAGCCGCCCGGTATTTAAAACAACTGTACGACATGTACGGCGACTGGCACCTGGCCATTGCCGCCTATAACTGCGGTCCAGGAAATGTAAACCGCGCCATTAAACGCTCAGGCGACAAAACCAACTATTGGGAGATTTATTACCGCCTGCCCCGCGAAACCCGCGGTTATGTTCCGGCCTATATCGCCGCGGCCTACGTTATGAACTATTATTCGGAACACAACCTGATACCCCGCGTTCCCGACATGTCACTCTTGTCTGACACACTGGTTATCAACAAATATCTTCACTTCGACCAGGTGGCTGCCAACCTGAATATCGACAAGGAGGAACTTCGTACCCTGAATCCCATGTACCGACGCGACATTATTCCCGCTAAAAAAGACAAACCTTACCCAATCATCCTACCCAAAAATAAAATCATGGAATTCATGAGCAAAGATTCGCTGATTTTTGCCCACGAACGCGACAAATTTTTCCCTGATAACACACTGGTTACCCCTTCTGAAAACTCGGGCAGCTATTTTACCCCGGTTGACATCAAAGGCAAAGCAAAAATTTTCTACACCGTGAAACAGGGCGATAATCCCGGTTATATTGCAGCATGGTTTAAAGTCAGGACTGCCGACCTCAATTACTGGAACAACATCAACCGGAATATGATCCGTGTGGGACAGAAACTGGTGGTATATGTCCCCGAGAACCAAAAGGATAAATTTGATAAAATCAACGATATGACCTTCGCTCAGAAGCAGGAAATGATCGGGAAATCAACAACAAGCCAATCCAAACCCGAAGTGCTTGATCCCAATTATGATTATTACACCGTTAAAAAAGGCGATACACTCATGGAAATTGCCCGCCAGTATGCCGGGATTACCAGTTCCGAAATCATGCAACTGAACAACCTCAACAGCGACCGGAACCTCTACATCGGCCAGAAGTTAAAAATCAAAAGAAAATCGTAGTATCAAACCTTCTCTGCATAAAAAAAGCCCCGGAAATATCCGGGGCTCCATATTAATATTCAATTCTCTTCAATTTTAAAGTAAAGTCACCGTCAAATCGTCGCCGGTTTTTTCCACTTTGGCCAGGTTGTTTTTGGTGAGGTTTTTCAATGAAACGTCCCATTTTTTGTTGCTAAGCCCGGCCTGTTCCTTAAGTTCGGACAATGCAACCGGCGTCTGTTCCTGTAAAAGTTTCATAATCGACTTTTCCTCGTCGGTGAGTTGAATAGCCACGGCCTTTTTTTCAGGTTTCATTTGCGGAAAGAAAAGCACATCCTGAATTGAAGCGCTGTTAGTCATGAACATGGTCAGGCGATCAATTCCCATGCCCATTCCCGAAGTGGGCGGCATTCCGTATTCCAGCGCACGCAGAAAATCCTGGTCGATAAACATGGCTTCGTCGTCGCCTTTTTCCGAAAGTTTTAACTGGTCTTCAAAGCGTTCGCGCTGATCAATCGGGTCGTTCAATTCCGAATAGGCATTGGCCAACTCTTTCCCGTTGACCATCAACTCGAAACGTTCGGTCAGTTCAGGATTGTCGCGGTGCTTTTTGGTGAGCGGCGACATTTCAACCGGATAGTCGATGATGAATGTCGGCTGAATGTAGTGGTGTTCGCACTTTTCACCAAAAATTTCATCGATAAGTTTTCCTTTTCCCATGCTTGGGTCGGTTTCGATACCCAGATTGTTGCAGATTTCGCGCAACTGTTCTTCGTTTTTTCCCGAAATATCGTAGCCGGTATGTTCTTTAATGGCTTCGGCCATGGTAACCCGCGGGAACGGCCTTTTATAATCGATGAGGTTATCGCCAAGCTGAACTTTGGTGGTTCCGTGCAATGCCAGGGCCACGCGTTCACAAATTTCCTCGGTGAAATTCATCATCCAGCGGTAATCTTTGTATGCCACATATATTTCCATCACAGTAAATTCGGGATTGTGGGTGCGATCCATTCCCTCGTTGCGGAAATCTTTGGCAAACTCGTACACACCGTCGAAACCGCCAACAATGAGGCGTTTCAAATAAAGTTCGTTGGCAATACGCAAGTACAGCGGAATATCAAGCGCATTGTGGTGTGTGATAAACGGACGTGCAGCGGCCCCTCCCGGAATGGGTTGAAGAATAGGTGTTTCCACTTCGAAATAACCATACTCGTTAAACATCTGCCGCATGGTATTTACAATTTTCGTCCGCTTCATAAACACATCTTTCACCTGCGGATTAACAATCAAATCGACATACCGCTGGCGGTAACGCTGTTCCGGATCGGTAAAAGCATCGTAAGTTTTCCCGTCTTTTTCCTTCACAATAGGAAGCGGGTGCAGCGACTTGCTCAGCACCGAAAATTCCTTTACATGGATAGAGATTTCACCCATTTGAGTACGGAAAACAAAACCTTTCACTCCGATGATATCGCCAATGTCGAGCAATTTTTTGAAAACTTCGTTATAGAGGGTTTTATCGTCGCCCGGGCAAATTTCATCGCGGTTCACATAAATCTGAATCCGCCCGGTATGATCCTGCACTTCGGCAAACGAAGCCTTTCCCATGACCCGGAAAGTCATTAACCGGCCGGCAAGGCTCACTTCCTGAAAATCGCTTTTTTCGTCGCAGAAGTTTTCCTTGATTTCAGCAGCCGTTGCATTTACTTTATACTCGGCGGCAGGATAAGGGTCAATACCCAGTTCGCGCAACTTGTGCAACGAATTCCTTCTAATCAGTTGTTGTTCGCTTAATTCCAAATGACTCATCGTGTTTTTTTGTTTTTCCCGGAAACCCGGTTGAGAAAATTTTTGCAAAGATAATAAAAGATGTGGCTTTGCTTTTATCCACCTTATTACCCGGCATGAAAGTAGTTTTAATTTAAAACAGGAAATAAAAACTGGAATTATGAACATTCATAATTTAATACCATACAGTTAAGAAACTTTTACAATTCACATTTTATTTGACGTTGTCAGGAGCTATGCACGCTGACAAGTTTACAGTGCCTAACCTGTCAATGTCAAAAAGACTTGACAGCGTTAACGAAACCTGTATTAATTCAAAACTTCAGAAAATCCGGCATATCAGGCTTCTGTATGAATAACAACTGCCATGCTTCATAAATATTTATTGCCGGGCGAATGAACTGTTTTCATATCGCACCGCAATTCTTATCTTTGTAGCTTACCGCGAAAAAGAAGAAAGGCATTCTATGGAAAAAATCTGGAATTTAAAAAAGCAGGGCGATCAGAACGAGGTGAAACACTTGTCGGCAGCACTGAGCGTGAACATGGTCATCGCACGGTTGCTGGTGCAAAGGGGGATTAAAACGTTCAACGAAGCCCGTTCTTTTTTCCGTCCCCGGTTGAGCGATCTGCACGATCCGTTCCTGATGAAAGACATGGAAAAAGCCGTAAACCGCTTGGAAACAGCCATCGCCAAACAGGAAAAAGTACTGATTTATGGCGATTACGATGTTGACGGTACAACTTCGGTGGCCATGATGTACACTTTTCTACATTCGCGCCTCAACCAGATTGAATATTACATTCCCGACCGGTACAGCGAAGGATACGGGATTTCGCCCAAAAGTATCGATTACGCCGAAGAAAATCAGTTTTCGCTGATCATTGCCCTCGATTGCGGGATCAAAGCGGTTGAAAAAATTGCCAACGCGAAAGCGCGCGGCCTCGATTTTATCATTTGCGACCACCACAACCCCGACGAAGAAGTTCCGCCGGCAATTGCAGTACTCGACCCCAAACAACCCGACTGTAACTATCCCTACAAAGAACTTTCAGGATGCGGTGTCGGCTTTAAGCTGCTCCAGGCCTACTGCATGAAAAACAATCTGGAACTGGAAGAAATTTACGACCTGCTCGATCTGGTGGTTGTCAGCATCGCTTCCGATATTGTTCCACTCACCGGCGAAAACCGCGTGCTGGCATACTACGGACTGAAAAAGCTCAACTCAAATCCCGGGATTGGACTGCAAACCATCATCAACTTTGCCGGACTGAATGGCAGCGAAATCACCATCAGCGATATCGTATTTAAAATTGGCCCGCGGCTGAATGCTTCGGGAAGAATTGAACACGGAAAAAAGTCGGTACAGATTCTGGTTTCCATCGACGAGGACAAATCGGATTTATTAGGCGAAGAAATCGACTCGTTCAATGAAATCAGAAAAACCCTCGACCGCGACATCACACAGGAAGCGCTCGACATGATAGAAAAAAACCCTGACCTGAAAAACATGAACAGCACGGTTTTGTACAATCGCGACTGGCACAAGGGAGTGGTGGGGATTGTAGCATCGAGAATTACCGAACAGTATTACCGGCCAACCATTATTTTAACCGAGTCGAACGGACTGGCCACCGGCTCAGCCCGCTCTGTCCGAGATTTCGATCTCTACGAAGCAATCGGCCAGTGCAGCGATCTGCTCGAATCGTACGGCGGACACATGTATGCTGCCGGACTCACACTGAAAATTGAAAACATTGCAGAATTCAGACGAAGATTTGAAGATATTGTAACCAATCAAATCACCGATTTACAGCAAATGCAAACCATCGATGTGGACGCAAAAATCTCGCTCAGCGAAATTACCCCGCGGTTTTACCGGATCCTGAAACAATTCGCCCCGTTTGGGCCGCACAACATGACGCCGATTTTTGTCACCGAAGATGTTTTCGATGCCGGAACCAGCCGGTTGGTGGGAAAAAACCAGGAACACCTGAAACTCGACCTCGTGGAACCCGACGTGAACTCCGGAATATTTGCCGGAATTGCCTTCAACCAATCCGATAAATTCCACCTGATTACCTCGGGACTGCCTTTCGACGTATGTTATTCCATCACTGAAAATGAATACCGGGGGAAAACCAACCTTCAGCTTTATATCCGCGATTTGAAAAAACGCGACATTTTTCAGTCCGACCGCCTGTAAATTTTAATTTCGTTGTTGCGGTACGTTTTCACCAAGTGATACTTTTTTTGAATCAGCCCTTCAACCAACGCATTTTTCCGGTAAACAACAACATAGCGGGGCCAGGTATGGACGATGCGCCTGATTTCGCGCGAAGCGCTGATGTTAAATGCCTTGTGCGTTTCGGTAAACAACAGGTTCGAGTGAACATATTTTGTCGGGCTTTCAATTCCCAACAGGTAATAAATAATTTGTTCGTAATTCGAAACGTAAACTTTATCGCCTTTTTCCATATTTTCCGAAATATACCCGGCCACTTCCTCCGGGTAGTCAGGTTCAGCAATATCGCTCTGAAAACTGACAACCTGCGCCGTAATCAAAATTATGGCTAACAGCGCCCAGCCGGTTTTCCGGGAATAAAGCTTAACGGTAAAGCGATCTTTGATAAACTCAGGATGAAAAAATATACCGCCCAATAAACTAAATGGCAGCATCAACTGAATGGTATAATGGCTGAATTCTTTTCCGGGGATATAAATAGCCAGGAGAACCGCAGCAATCCACAACGCGAAAAACCATTTATCTTCGGCCAAAAGCGGTTTGTTTTTGCTGAAAATCACATAAAAGACGATATATGAAACAGGAAGAAATTTGGCTGTAAAATCGAGTAACATCACGAGATACCTCGGCAATGATGGGTTTGAACCATAATTACCGGGAAGCTGATACGTTACATAAAAGAAATCGCTGAAATGATCGCCCAGCCAAAAATAAAGATTCACCAGCAGAAACGGAATGGAAAAAGCGAGGCCTGCAAAAATGTACTGCACCAAACGTGCCCCATCGAAAAGCTTTTTTGTCCGAATCGTTTCCAGCATAAAGAAGAAAAGCATAAATGCCAGAAAATCGAAAAGGACCAGGTATTTCACGATAAAACCAAGGCCAAGTATCAACCCGCCAATGAAATAATTCCTGAAGTTTGGCTTTAAAAATAACAACAGGGCGCCGGCAGTGCACAGGTTAAAAAGCAACTCGGTGTTTGGCGAACGTCCGTGATAATTCCATACCGATGTGTAAAAAATATAAATGAACCCCGAAGCCAGGGTAACCCTTTTCTGACTAAACATTGTTTTTGAAATACAGAAAATCAGAAATGCAGTGGCGCCAACAACCAGCGAAAAAACCAATCGCTTCATAAAAATGGAACTGCCGAAAAGAAATTCGAGACCGGCATAAAACAGGAAAATCCCGACGGGTTTCGTGTCGGTCACGTCGGAATATAATGCTTTCCCATTCAGAATATCACGGCCAATAATCATATAGGTCGATTCATCGTGATCGAGTACGCTGGTCCAGAAACTAAACAACCGCATGGCAACGGCAATGGACATAAAAAAAAGCAGCAGAAAAAGATTACTTTTTTCTGAAACCCGTGAAAGAAAAATTCCAATTTTCGTGTCTGTCATAATCGGTTAACACCATTTAAATGGTAATGATATCTTTTAACGTTTCAAGTTTGGGGATAACCCTGGCTCCGGTTTGTTTCAGCCGCTGCTCCGACTGATGTCCTCCGGCAATCAGGACACACTGAATCCCCAGCCGATCGGCAACTTCAAAATCGTGTATGGTATCGCCAATCAGAAATGTATTATTCTTTTCCAAACGGTATTGTTGCATGAGTTGGACCCCCTGGTCGATTTTCGAAACGGCAAAATGATTGTCGAGCCCGGCCACAGCTTCAAAAAAATGAAGGATTTTGTTGTGTTCCAGCGTTTTCAGAAGCATTTCATTTTCCATAGCCGAAAGAACGAACTGGCGGAATCCCAACGAATTAAAATGACTCAGGATTTCGGTGGCCGGATGGTGCAAAGAGCAACATTCAACCCGGCTGTTATACAAATCGATGTATTCTTTGGCCGGAATGGCAAAATCTTCCTTTTCGAAATTAAACCCGATGGCCTGGTAATAATCTTTCACCGGGAAGGAGAATACATTCTTGTACTTTTCAGGAGTCAGAAGGGGAAGTTTTCTTTTATCCAACAAAACATTGATGGTATCCACACACAAATCGATGTCGTTGAGCAGTGTCCCGTTCCAGTCCCAAATGATTGAATTCATATATTACGTGATTGAAACCACCGACAGTTTATTGATTACCGGGTTGGCATAAATTTTCAAAAACCGTTCGGTAATATCGGTGATGGGGTAATCGATAAAAATCATGGCCTGTTCCAACATCATTTCAAAGTGCATTTTTTCTTCGTCGGTATAACGGTGCCTGAAGCGGTCTTCCTGCATTAACAGATCGTAAGCAATAAAATTGTTTGGCCAGAGTTTATAGTTGGCATAAATTTGCCGGTCGATCAACTGTCCCAACTCCTCAATCAGTTTATTTTGTTTTTCCTTCGAACGGGCTTCTTCAAAATTCACCTGAATTGGCTCGCCAAACGAGAAACGCATCCTGCCTTTTGGATTAAACATCCCCATCGACATACTTTTCAGATCGTCCTTGCTGGTTTTCATCTGGCCGTAATGCTGCTTTTTAATGAGTTCCTTCATTTTAGCCAATCCACAGGGTTCAATTTCGTACGAGATGGAAACCGGTACAATGTTGAGTTCATTAAACCCGTCGGTAAACGTTTTGACATTGCTCATGTTCAGCATTTTCAGCACACTGGCCTGTGTTTTATCGAAACCGTCTTTGGTACGGCCTTCCCGCTGGGCAATCCATACCGAGATGTTTTCCTCGGTTATCGATTTCCGGATGTAATGCGAAACTTTGATTGATGATTCCATTAATTCGCGGGGAGGCAGGCCTCGTTTAATGATAAATGCCCGGTTGAGTTTTACCGCATGTTCAATCCAGGGATATAACAGCAGGTTGTTCCCAATGGCAATGTGGGTGGTGTTCATGCCCTTTTCAAAAATCAGGTAATTCAGGAATGCAGCATCCAGCACAATGTCGCGGTGGTTCGAAATAAAAAGATAGGCTTTCTTTTTATCCAGTTTTTCGAGCCCCGAACTAAACAGTCCCGACGAAGTTTTGTTGATGATCATCCGCAGCATGTCGTAAACAAATGTCCCCTGCAACTGCCTGATGTTACGTATCATGCGTAACTGCAGCTTAATCATTTCCACTTTGGGCCTGACTTTGAACATGTGCATCAGTACCTCGTCGAAAACCGGATCTTTGACCATCATTTTAATTTTGGTCTTTACTTCCTTGTCGGTATAAGGCCTGATGTCATCGAAATTAAAATCGAACATGAAAAATCGTTATTGGTAAACGGGGCAAAAGTAAAGAATTCAGCACTATAATTTCAATCTTACCTGAATTTTTATCTCTGTTTTGTTCTTTCCGTTGATTTCGCTGTACCCCGAGCTGATGGATTCCCTGTCGTATTGAAAAGTATTTCCCAGTTTCAGCCAGCAATCGAGATGTTTGCTGATGGTATATTTCATGTTCAGATACGTTCGGATGCCCTTACCCGAAAAAGCCGGGACTGAGAATGTATAAAGCAGATCGTTTTCGAAAGCATAAATGCGTGTATTGTAGCCTGCTGTGGAAAACCAGGATACTCTTGCAGATAAATTCAGCGGGACAGCAACCGGCGAAAACTGCACATCCTGAAAAACCATGATCCCGTTTTCTTTCATGGCGCCTTCATAATGCACCAGTTCTGCCCGGGTTTTTAGCGTTACTTTTTCTGATGGTTGATATTGCAGGTGAAATCTTGCTTTTTGTATTTGTTCCGGCCGGTTAACCACCCGTTCACCTTCAGTCTGTTTTTGATCTTTTTCTTCGTTTTTATAACGGAAACAGAAATTCCATTTTTTTGAAACCTGAAAATCGGCCTGTGCCGAAACGTCGTGCCCGACGGAAGGCCCCGCCGTTGTGTAGCCAACCCAGTCTGAACGGTAAAAATCGGAGTAAGCCGACAGAGTAACAAATTTCACAGGCAGAACTTTTGCCCCCAGATAGAACCCCGATTCGTTGGCGGCTGAACTACTTTCAGCAAACGGGCTTGCCCAGTGACCATGAAAATTTTTTCCGAAATGACGGAAGAGCGCCGAAACGCTGACCTGGTCGTGCAGCCGGGCAACGGCGCCCTGAACCACTGCTTTCCCCTTCGACTTCGAAATAGCGGCTTCGCCAAACAACTGGTATTTTCCTTTACTGAGAAGGTAGTCGGCGCCGGCAGTAAAATTTTCCTTGCCAGAAAAGCGAAACAGGTTGTAAAGCTGATCGCTCCTGATAAACGGGAGTTCAAACTGCTGATATAAAAAGGTGGACCCAATTTTCAGGAAGGCAAAATTCCAGTTGGCCACAACACCCATATTGGTATGTTTTACCGATTTCTCATCTGCAATTTCGCTTGCTGTGCGGTGATACCCCGAAGTTTGCAGGCTCGAGAAATGGGTCGCCGACGAGCCGGAAAAAACAAGGTTGGCATCGTCGTTTTTTCGCGAGTAAAACAACCCAATGGTTGCTTTTCCAAAATTCAGAGAGGTGGCCGCTCCCCTGAAAAACAGATTTTCATCGGTTGAGGTAAATGGACGGATTCCCTGCCCGGTTTTCGAAACCGCAAGCGTATTCAGCGATTTACCGGTTGAAAATCCCTGCCACAAAACCAGTCCCTGTCCCGAACGTACGAGAAAATCGCCAACGGTTATGTTTTGAATCGTTGGACTTACTTTTACACTGAAGTGGCCGGAACAGAAATCGAACCCGTGACGGTTTGAACCTGCCAAAAAAGCCTCTCCCGGATCTTTTTCGGCGGTAAAACCAACCGAAATGTTATCGTGCGACTGAAACCGATAGCGGGTATATTGTCTGAACCGATCGCCTTCAAATGGAATCGTCCCGTCGGGTTTTTCCTTATATCCCGCCGGTTTCTGAATGGTCGCCATGCTCCGTGCCAAAACCTGGTGATTCCCGTATTTTATTCTGTCAGCCAATCGTTCGGGCTCCTTTTCCTCCGGGCCAAACCAGATGAACGGTTCAATCCGGGTGAGTAACCCGGGGGAAAAACCATCGATGCGGTTCATTTCAAAGATGGAATAAAATGGGCCAAAGTTTTTCCGGTAATCCAGCAGTTTCTGAATCTGAACTTCGTCAAGAAGGTGCAGACGCGACAATTCCTGCGCAGTTGCCCGGTTGATGTTAAGCGGCGTTTCGGCCAGTTCCTCCAAATCTTCGGTAATCACCGAAATATCCGATTCTTCGTCGAGATTTTCAAGTACCGATTCCAGGATCATTTCCAGATTTGCCGAGGGATCCGTTTTCTGGGCGGCCAGAAAAAGGGGAGCCGGCAGCAGAATCAGCAGGATGATATATTTTAGAAACCGTTTCATCACAAAAAAAACTGAAGGGAAACGGCAGGGGTTAATCCCAGGTTTCCGTGGTAACTGAATCCAATATCGGTTGTTACTTTCCCAAAGGTGTACCCAATTCCGGCGGTATAATGAAAAGGTTTTCCTGAAACACCCATCCGCAATACCAGGTTTTGTACCGGTAAAAATTCAATTCCCGACCTGACGACAAACGGTGTCCGGGTCTCTTTTACTCCCTCAAACGTGAGCAAAACCGATTCATCGAAAGCATAATGACCGCCCGCCCTGAAAACAACCGGCACTTTTATTTCTCCCGAAACGGTTTTCATGCCAGCCCTGACCGGATTGAAAACATGGGCGCCGAAATGTAATTTTTCAGCCGGACTGAAAACCACTCCACCTTCGAACGTTACAAAGCCTCTGGCACGCTGATTTTCGGGCAACAAAGCGGAAAGGTATTCCATCTGAATTCCTGCGCCAAATTTTTCAGAGAACGATTTGGCAAATGCCAGTCCTATTCTGTTTTCCCTGAAATTTCCGGAGCCAAATTGTGAATAGCTGAACCCAAAATTACCGGTGCCGGCTGGAATTACAACCGATCCGGCAACCAGCGACAATTCTTTTACCTGAAATCGTGATTCGGAATAAAATCCGGCTGAAATATGCTTCAGAAAAGCCAGACCAGCCTGGTTGTGAAAAGTACTCCATGTATCGGAAAACGAAACAACGGCATTCGACAGTCCCAGAGCCCGGGCGCCGGCGGGGTAATTTCCGGTGGCGAAAATTTTTGAAATACCCAGAAAAAGGAAGCCAACAATCAAAAAAAACTTAATCATAAAAAAAGAGATGTACGGCTGATACATCTCTTACAATTTACAAAATATTTTACAAAAACTTAATTTGTTTTGAATTTGTATTTCACCTCCGAAAGTTCGCGGTTGGCCTGCACGATCTTTTGTTTCAGGCTTTCTTTATAATTAACAAGCTTTTGCATCAATGCATCGTCACCAGTGGCCATCATTTGTACGGCAAGAATAGCCGCATTCATGGCGCCGTTAACAGCAACTGTGGCTACAGGAATCCCCGGAGGCATCTGCAGGATAGCCAAAATGGAATCGAACCCGGAAAGACTGGCGTTAATGGGCACACCGATAACCGGCAGCGGGGTCATTGCCGCGATAACCCCGGGAAGATGTGCCGCCATGCCAGCGCCGGCAATAATCACCTGAATCCCCCGGTCGCGGGCCCCCTTCGCAAATAGTTCAACCTCGTCGGGCGTGCGGTGTGCCGACAATGCATTTATCTCGAAAGGAATCTCAAATTCGTTAAGCAGCTTCGCCGCTTTTTCCATCACATCCAAATCAGATGTACTCCCCATGATTATACTTACCTTTGGTAACATGTTTTGCTACTTTAATTTTTAGTTGAACGATTTGTTTTGTTATTTTGTGCCAAATTTCTTTAAAGCGAAAATACGGGAAAATAGCAACTTTAAAAAATCAATTCTTTGATGAAACAGATAAAAATCCACGATAAAGAATTTAAACTTTATCTTCCATACGAAAAGATCCGCTCCATAGTAGTGGAAATGGCTGAAAAAATGAACAACGATCTTTCCGGCAAAAATCCGCTTTTTGTTTGTATCTTAAATGGTTCCTTTATGTTTGCAGCCGAGCTTTACAAACATATCGACCTGTTTGATTCAGAAATATCGTTTGTTAAACTGGCCTCGTACAACGGTGATCAGACCAGTGGAAGCGTGAAAGAACTTATTGGGCTGAACGAAAACATCAAAGGCCGGACAGTAATTATACTGGAAGATATTGTGGATACCGGAATTACCATTGACAGTATTCTGAAGCAACTGGCAGCAAAGGAACCGAAAGAGGTACTGATTGCCACACTTCTGTTCAAGCCGGAAGCGCTACAAAAAGATATCCCGCTGCATTATGTGGGTTTGAAAATCCCCAACGACTTTATTGTTGGTTATGGATTAGATTACAACGGTTACGGCCGTAACTTAATCGATATTTACTCCGTTATTAACAACTAAAATTTTTACACATGCTGAATCTCGTTTTATTTGGGCCTCCCGGGGCAGGAAAAGGGACACAGGCAGAATTTATTATCAATACATTTGAATTGAAACATCTTTCCACCGGTGATTTACTGCGAAATGAAATTGCAGCAGGAACAAAACTTGGACTGGAAGCAAAAGCTTTTATGGACAAGGGAGAACTGGTTCCCGATGCAGTGGTAATTGGCATGATAAAATGCATGCTGGAAGCCAGCAAAGACGCCAAAGGCTTTATTTTTGACGGATTTCCACGCACTGTCCAACAGGCCAAAGCACTCGACGAACTGCTTCGCGAAAACGGAACAGGTATAGCAGGTATGCTAAGCCTGGAAGTGGAAAAACAGGAACTGATCGACCGTTTGCTGAGCCGCGGAAAAATCTCAGGCCGCTCCGACGACCAGGACCAATCGATTATTGAAAACCGGATTAACGTATATAACAAAAAAACTTTACCCCTGATTGAGTATTACCAGTCGCAAGGAAAACACCTCGGGATAAACGGAATGGGAACCATTGAAGAAATTGCCCAAAGAATAAAAACAGGAGTTGAAAAACTGAAAAAAGGCTGAACAAGCGGGGATCGGGCACGAAGGAGTTAAAGAAAGGAAAAAGATGGCTGAAACAAACTTTGTTGATTACGTAAAAATACACTGTGAATCGGGACACGGAGGCGCTGGCTCGGCTCATCTGCGAAGGGAAAAATTTGTTGCCAAAGGAGGCCCCGACGGAGGTGACGGCGGTCGTGGCGGGCATATTATCCTGCGGGGAAACCATCACATGTGGACTCTCCTTCACCTGAAATACCAGAAACACATCAAGGCCGGACATGGCGAATCGGGAGGAAAACAACGAAGTACCGGCGCCGACGGAGAAGATATCATCCTGGAAGTACCGCTTGGCACCATTGTCCGCGACGCCGAAACCGGTGATTTCCTGTTCGAAATCACCAAACACGACGAATCTCAGATTTTAATGCAGGGCGGACGCGGCGGATTGGGAAACGACCACTTTAAAACAGCCACCAACCAAACACCACGGTTTGCCCAACCCGGCGAAGAAGGCCAGGAAGGATGGCGAATTCTCGAACTGAAAGTTTTGGCCGATGTTGGCCTGGTCGGTTTTCCAAGTTCCGGAAAATCAACCCTGCTCTCGGTGGTTTCGGCCGCAAAACCCAAAATTGCCGACTACCCTTTTACCACATTGGTACCCAATCTTGGAATTGTGGGGCACCGCGAAAAACGTTCATTTGTCATGGCCGATATTCCCGGAATTATCGAAGGCGCTCACGAAGGGAAAGGCCTGGGATTGCGGTTCCTGCGGCATATCGAACGAAACTCGATGCTGCTGTTTATGGTTCCTGCCGACAGCAAAGATTACCTGAAAGAATACAAAATCCTCCTCAGCGAGCTGGAAAAATATAATCCAGAACTTCTCGACAAACAACGATTCCTCGCCATCAGCAAATCCGATATGCTCGACGCGGAACTAATGGCCGAAATCAGCGCCCAACTGAAAGATATCCCCCATTTATTTTTTTCTTCCATCACCGGATACAATCTTCAAAAACTGAAAGATATTATCTGGGAAACCCTGAATAATTGACATGGAGTGGCTGCAAAAAATACTGGATACCGACACGGAACTGTTTCTTTACCTGAACAGTTTTCACAACAATTTTTGGGACACCATCATGTTGATGGTCACACGGAAGGAAACCTGGATCCCTTTCTTCCTCGTTGTTGTTTACTTTTTTATCCGGAACTACCGTAGCAAATCCATCATTATTCTCCTGTTCATGGCGCTTACGCTGCTTGCCAGCGACCAGCTTTCGGTTTTGCTCAAAGACACAGTACAACGATTGAGGCCGGTTTATAATCCTGCTATCGAACATCTTGTGCACAATGTTTTGCGTAAAGGAAGCCAATTTGGTTTTGTATCGTCGCACGCTGCCAACTCGTTTGCCATTCTGGTTTTTACGGCCTTGATTTTCAAAAACCGTAATTACACACTGCTGCTTTTCTTTTGGGCCTTGGTTTTTTCCTACTCGCGCATTTATTCAGGAGTTCACTACCCGCTCGACATTTTGGGCGGAGCTGCACTGGGCTGGGTTCTGGGTTATTTCTTTTATAAAATGTTAATGTTTGTTGAAAACCACTTTTTTATTGCCCGTTCGCCACGCATTGAAAAAACGCGTCTAGACAACATCCAAACCGGAACTGTTTTCCTGGTATTTGCAGTCCTGGCCGCCACGGTTTTCATTGTGGTCTCCATTCTTCATCATTACAACTATTTGTAAATGGAAGATAATATTTCACTATTTTATACACAGAAAAAAGAAAAATACACCTGCGAACTGGCAATGCTTTCGCAAAAGTTAAAGCGGTTTGCGTGGTACCGTTTTATCTCCTTTCTGTTGATTTTTACTCCTCTGTTTGTTATTGGCACCGGAAACTGGATTACCCTTTTTCTATCGGTTTTCTTCATCATTCTTTTTTTCTGGCTCGTTGCATCAAATGCAAAGCATGAGCGACGAAGAAAGAAACTGGCCGTCATGGAAAAGCTGGTTACCAATGAATTACTGGCGCTCGATCATTCTTTTTCCCACTTCGAAAACGGGGCAGAATTTCTCGATACCGACCATTTTTTTTCCTACGATCTGGATTTGTTTGGCGAAGGATCGCTTTTCCAGTTTGTAAACCGCACAGCCACAAAAAGCGGCCGGAAAAAACTTGCCGGCTGGTTTATCAGCCCACCATTGCAGAAAAATGAAATTTTAAAAAAACAACAGGCCATTCAGGAACTTTCACTCATTCCCAACTGGCGTTTACATTTTCTGACCAACGGCTGGCTATTCGAAGAAACCGAAGAGATGAACCGTGAAATGAAAAGCTGGTCGGCAATGAAGCTAACACTGAAAAATTCAACCGGAATCAAATGGCTCA
>CAZHKI010000003.1:17849-19006 GCA_964533365.1 uncultured Maribellus sp.
GCTCACCCGCATCATCCCGGTGCTGACCATTCTTTCAATAATACCTGCCGCAACCGGTTTTTCCAATTTCTTCCTCGTATTGATGGTTCTGTTTCAGTGGACGGTTTTGGGTTTTTCAGGGAAAAGAGTATCTGAATTTTACCGCTTTTTCGGGGAGAAATCGCAATTACTGGCCAAATACATGCAGCTCCTTGAAATCATTGAAAAAAGAGAATTCAAAGCAGAATATTTACTGGAATTGCAAAAAAAGGTAAAAACCCCGGAATCGGCCAGCATCATTTTCAAGCAGTTGAAAAGCCTGGTCAAGGAGTTTGAGTACCGGCAAAACATCCTGGTTGGATTCTTCCTCAACTCCATTTTCCTTTGGGATATCCGCTGTGTTTACAAGTTGTGGAAATGGCACGGACAGAACCACCAGAAATTAGCTGTCTGGCTCGATGCTGTTTCCGAAATGGATGCTTTAATCAGCCTGGCCAATTACGCCAACAATCATCCTGATTTTATTTTTCCTGAAATTCACGAAGGCGGATTCACCTTTCAAATCCGGCAAATGGGACATCCGTTGCTGCACCCTGCAAAACGGGTAAACAACGAAATGGAAATGAACGGTTGGGGAAAAGTAATGATTGTAACCGGTGCCAATATGGCCGGGAAAAGTACATTTCTGCGAACAGTTGGAGTAAACCTGGTGCTGGCCCGCACGGGAGCGCCGGTGTGTGCCGCTGGAATGGTTTTCAGCCCTGTGGATATTTACACCAACATGCGCACCACCGATTCGCTGCTGAAAGACGAATCGTACTTTTTTGCCGAACTGAAACGGATAAAAGGGGTACTCGATAAACTTGAAAATGGCCAGCGGATGTTTGTTATCCTGGATGAAATGCTGAAAGGGACCAACTCGATGGACAAACTGAACGGATCGCAGGAACTAATCCGCAGGCTCCTGGAATTAAAAGCCGTGGCGCTGATTGCCACGCACGACCTGAAACTCAGCGAAATGGAAGAACAGTTTCCACAACAGGTGTTTAATAAATGTTTCGAAATCAGGATTGAAAACGATGAAATGATTTTTGACTACAAACTCACCGACGGGGTAACAAAAACCATGAACGCTACTTTCCTGATGAAAAAAATGGGAATCATTTAAATCTGATCCC
>CAZHKI010000003.1:19016-25164 GCA_964533365.1 uncultured Maribellus sp.
TCGTTAAGGATATCGTCATTGCCATATGAAGACTCCCCGAAATATTTCAGGAACACTTAGGTATGAAGGGAATTTCGGAATACGACTGTTTTCAGGTAAAGTGAACACTTTCCATCCTTCAGATAAAAATAATTGGGCAGACTGACTATTTGATTTTATCTGAAACTTTATTGATAATCTTATTCAACAACGGGACACCAGCCAGCTTCGAAAACAAACTTTCTTTTCCGTAGTGGAGAAGGATATTCCGAAAATATACAAAAAGCCCGAGACTATGGGAAACGAACAAAACCGGATCGAGGCGGTAAATCGAATAAACAAAAATCATTAATGACCCCACCAGACTGATGATCCAAAACCCCAGCGGGAGAAATGAATCTTTGCGGGTTTCAGAGTAAATCCACTGATAAATAAAACGGAACGTAAAAATTAACTGGCCTGCAGTTCCCCATATCAAAAGTAAAGTGGATACATCTTCGTTTTTCAAAATGGTTGAAAAATTATAGGAGTTGGAAAAGATAAGCCAGAACAAAACGCCAAGGGGAATAACCACTGCCAGAATCCGCGACAACAGGAACATCTTTTTCCATGCATTTTTCAACTGCAGGTTGCGGATGTAAATGATATATACGATGGCCTGCCCCAGGATTATGGAAAAATCGTTTCGCAGAATACCATAAACGAGCATAAGAATTGACGCGAATAAACTAATCTGCCAGTAGATAACCGGGGAAATAACCTCACCTTCCTTTTCCGATTTAAACCACTGGACAATGGTGCGGGTGAAAAACAACATTTGAGCAAAAAATCCCAAACCAAAAATAAAGTATGCGTTCATATGCTTTTTAGATAAGGCGGGCAAATATAATACAAACCCTGCATATTTGAATGGGACTGTATTTTAAGAAATTACAAATTTTCGAGTTTGGCAAGAGTTTGGCGGGCTGCATTTTGCTGTGCCTCTTTTTTTGACGTACCTATCCCCTTGCCTACTTCGTTGTTGTTAATTTCAACAATTGCGACGAATTTCGGTTGTTTTGATTTGTCGGTTGATTCTTCAATGGTTTCAAATTTCAGCTCTTTTTTGTTTTTCTGGCTCCATTCAATCAACTGGCTTTTGAAGTTGGTGTCGTTTTGTTCAATTTCGTTGAGGTTAACAAATTTTGAAAGAATTTTTTTGGTTACAAAATATTTTGCAGTCTGGTAATCACGGTCGAGATAAATTGCTCCAATCAGGGCTTCCAGTGCATCGCCGTAAATGTGGCTTTTATCGATATTTTTTGTGGTGTTCGAGTCGATAAAAACATTCAGCCCCATTTCAAATGTGAGTTTGGTAAGGAAACTCCGGTTGACCAGTTTGGAACGGTTTTTTGTAAGAAAACCTTCGTCTTCCTGTGGAAACCGGTTGTAAAGAAAATCGGCAATAATTGCTCCGAGAATGGCATCACCAAGATATTCGAGTCTTTCGTTGTTCACAAAATTTCCCTGAGAATCGGTGATGGAGGCCGATTTATGGATAAATGCAATGTCGTATAATTTAAGATTCCGGGGATAAAAACCCAGGATATCTTTTAAAAACAAGTAAAACTCTTTCCGAGATGACGAAAAGAGTTTTACTCGTTGTACAATTGTTCTAATCACAGTTCCTTATAGTTTTTTAAAAACTAAAGTTGCGTTATGACCTCCAAAACCGAAGGTATTGCTAATCGCAACATTTACTTCCCTTTTTTTGGCCACATTGAACGTAAAGTCCAGATTATTGTCAATTTCCGGATCATCAGTGAAATGGTTTATCGTGGGAGGGATAATACTGTTGACAATAGCCAGAATACTGGCGATTCCTTCAACAGCACCGGCAGCTCCCAGTAAATGCCCGGTCATCGACTTGGTTGAACTGATGCTTAGTTTGTAAACATGTTCTCCAAATGTTTTGATGATTGCTTTCGGTTCGGCAATATCACCAAGAGGGGTAGAGGTCCCGTGAACGTTAATATAGTCCACGTCTGCCACTTTCAACCCGGCATCTTCCAGTGCCCATTTCATCACCAGGTGGGCACCACGTCCGTCGGGATCGGGTGCAGTCATGTGATAAGCATCAGCCGACATACCGCCGCCTGCCATTTCAGCATAAATTTTTGCACCTCGCCTGACTGCACTTTCATATTCTTCGAAGATAAGTGTAGCTGCCCCTTCTCCAATGACAAAACCATCTCTGTCTTTATCAAAAGGACGGGAAGCTGTTTTTGGGTCGTCATTCCGGGTTGAAATAGCCCTCATGGAATTAAACCCGGCAACACCGGCCTCGTTAACGGCAGCTTCTGAGCCTCCGGTTATCATGATATCAGCTTTCCCCATACGTATCATATTGAAAGCTTCAATCATGGCATGGGAAGCTGAAGCACAGGCAGTAACAGTGGTAAAGTTTGGTCCTCTGAAACCGTATCGGATGGAAATTAATCCTCCGGCAATGTTGGCAATCATTTTGGGAATAAAGAACGGTGAAAAACGAGGCATTTCTTCCCGGTAACTTCTGGTCTCTTCAAAAAAAGTCTGAAGTCCGCCAATCCCGGCGCCCCAAATCACCCCTGCCCTGTCGCAGTCAATCTGTTCAATATCCAACCCCGAGTCTTTTATCGCCTGATCGGTACTGGCAAATGCGAATTGAGTATATAAGTCGTATTTGCGGGCATCTTTCCGATCCATATAAAGTTCAGGATCAAAATTCTTGACCTCACAGCCAAATTGGGTTTTGTGTTTTGAAGCGTCGAATTTGACAATAGGAGCTGCACCACTAACTCCATTTTTCAAATTTTCCCAAAATTCTCCAACGGAATTTCCCAGTGGATTAACAGTTCCTATTCCAGTTATAACTACCCGCCTGAATTCCATAAACGATAGTTCAGGGTATAATTACTTAATTGCTTCTTCGATGTGTGCAATAGCTTCTCCAACCGTTGAAATCTTCTCAGCTTGATCGTCCGGAATTGCAAGATCAAATTCTTTTTCGAATTCCATAATCAGCTCAACAGTATCCAGTGAATCTGCACCCAAATCATTGGTGAAAGATGCTTCGTTGGTTACTTCGCTTTCATCAACTCCCAATTTATCAACGATAATTGCTTTTACTTTTGCTGCAACGTCAGACATAATTCTAATTTTTGGTTAATACTAATTTTGTTTTTTAATAATTCGCTGCAAAGTAATAAATTTACGATCTATATATCAAAGAAAAATCTGAAAAAAAGATATAAACAGGGTAAAAGAAATCACATGCAAGCTTCTTGATTTGAACAAATTAGTCAAATGTTTTGTATGACAACCAAATATAAAATGAATGTTAAGAAAATAGCGCTGTTTGCTTCCGGATCAGGAACGAACGCACAAAATATTATTAAGTATTTCGCTGATAATAAGCATATTGAAATTGATTCTCTCTGGTCAAACAATCCAAATGCGTATGTATTGGAAAGGGCTGACAAATTAAATATAAAAACATTTGTCTTCAATCGTGAGCAGTTTTATCAAACCCGTGAGGTCGAACATACGCTTGAGCAACGGGAGGTGGATTTAATTGTTTTGGCAGGCTTTTTATGGCTACTTCCGGAAAGTCTGGTTCAGAAATTTACCATTTTAAATATTCATCCGGCCCTTCTGCCCAAATATGGAGGAAAGGGAATGTATGGAATGAATGTACACAAGGCAGTGGTTGAAAACGGTGATACTGAATCTGGAATTTCAATTCATTTTGTAAATGAAAAATATGACGATGGAAAACTGATTTTCCAGGCCAGATGCCCGGTTTTACCTACTGACACACCCGAAGATGTGGCAACCAAGGTACACGAACTGGAATACAAACACTTTCCGGAAGTCATTGAAATGATAGCCCTGAAATTACCAACCCGGTAATATCACTAACAAGCAGTTGTAAAAACGAAAGTTCGGCGGCTGGTTAATAAAAATTACAATTCATATTGTGATGTTAAATATTGTTAAGAGCATAAACGTCAGCATTTCATTAAAATTATCTTTGCCACATGAGCAGAAAAATGTTATTAACACTGATTGTTTTAATGGCTTTCGTGCTTTCGGGATTAATCCTTGTACAGGTTTACCTGATTAAAACCGCTTCCGACATCAGGGAAGAACAATTTAAGCAACAGGTAAGCAATGTTTTGCATCGGGTGGTTGAACAACTGGAGATTCACGAAAGGATGGAAGCCCGTTTTGATGTGGAACAGGGAAGGCTGCCAGGAAACCTTCCCCCATCAGGAGATTACAATATTTTCCCGAGAAGCAACACGAGCCAGGGTTCTGTAAGGTTTAAACTCAGCATTACAGAAGGAAGTGTTATTGAAACATTCAGCGAAATTTTTCAGTTTCAAACTGATTCGACCCAAAACACCGACACAAATCATATAAACCGCACCTTAAGTGAAATATTACAGGGTTTTGATGACATGCGTAATTTTAACACCATTCAGGAACAACGGAGGGAACAGTGGTGGAATGATATGCGGTGGAGGAATTACAAAATCTCGCTCGAAGACCGCCCGGTTGAAGAACGGATTGACACGCTCCACCTCAGACAGGAACTAGCCAAAGCCATGGCCGAAAACGGAATCAATCTGGAATATAAATTTGCTGTAAAAAACTCAAATCTGGGAAAGGACCAGATTCTTTTTGGAGACAAAGACTATAATCCCGGTGGCCGAAGGGATGAATATCCTCTGGCTCTTTTCCCTTATGATTATTATGGCGCAAAACCCAACTACCTGAATATTTATTTCCCGAAACGTTCAGGCTATTTACTCCGGGCAACCAGCATTACCATTATCCCTACCATAATCCTGACATTTCTTTTGATAGGCATATTTGTTTATACCATCATGGTCATTTTCAAACAGAAGAAACTTTCAATGATCAAAAATGACTTTATCAATAATATGACCCACGAACTAAAAACACCAATTTCAACCATTTCACTGGCCAGCCAAATGCTCGAGGACGGCAGTATAACCAACACTCCAAAAACAATTGAACACCTCTCAAAAATCATTAACCAGGAAAGCAAACGGTTGAGTTTCCAGGTGGAAAAAGTTCTACAGATGGCGGTTTTTAACGAAGGGAGGCTAAAATTTAAATTCAAGGAATTCGATGTAAACAAAATGATTGGTTCTGTGGCCGGGAATTTTGAATTGAGGGTAAAAAATAAAAAAGGCAACCTGAATGTTGCAATTGAAGCCCAGAATCCCATCATCAAAGGCGACGAAGTACACATTACCAATGTGGTTTTTAACCTACTCGATAATGCGATGAAATACAGCAAAGAATTTCCCAAAATCAAAATACTGACCGAAAACAAAAATGGTTTTGTAGTTATTTCGGTTGAAGACAAAGGGATTGGAATTGCAAAAGAACATCAGTCCCAAATTTTTGATCGTTTTTACCGGGTTCCCACCGGCAATGTTCACAATGTAAAAGGATTCGGTCTTGGACTGAGCTATGTAAAAAAAATTGTCGATTCACACAATGGAACAATAAAAGTTGAAAGCACATTAAACAAAGGAACAAAATTTAGTATCTTTCTTCCACAAATAAAAGAATAACCATGGAACAAAAAACAAAATTATTACTGGCCGAAGACGATGAAAACTTAGGATTATTATTGCGGGAATACCTTATTGCCAAAGGCTTTGACGCACAGCTCTATCCCGACGGCGAAGCAGCTTACAAAGGGTTTATGAAAGAGCATTATGATATTTGCATTTTAGATATTATGATGCCAAAAAAAGATGGTTTCACCTTGGCAAAAGATATCCGGATTATTGATCCCGACATTCCTATTATTTTTCTGACGGCAAAAAACCTGAAAGAAGATGTACTGGAAGGCTTCAAACTGGGAGCCGACGATTACATTACCAAACCTTTTAGTATGGAAGAGCTGATACTCAGAATTGAAGCCATTTTACGCAGGACAACACAGGAAGGCCAATCGAATTCCCAACAGGTTTTCACCATTGGCCGTTACACTTTCGACACCCGTAAACAAACCCTTACAGAAGGAGAGAATACTGTAAAACTCACGACAAAAGAAGCGGATTTATTGAAACTGCTCTGCCAAAATGCAAACAAAGTTCTGGAACGT
>CAZHKI010000004.1:0-5814 GCA_964533365.1 uncultured Maribellus sp.
TACAACTGAACCGATTATCCGGAAAACTTTCTTCTGTTCAACCCAGCCGTAAGCGATAACAACAACAGCCGAAAAAATAAACCATTGAGGCAACGTGTATAGAAAAGTGTCCTGATTCATTCGATGTAATTTTTAGGTAAACAAAATTGAGAAAAATTACGGAATGGGAAAAGGAATCGGAGGACAGATTAAATATTATTATTTTTGAACTTTGATTTATAAGATGATGAGAAAACCTGAAGTTTATCCGCAGGCAAAAGCCCTGATTTTTGATTTGGACGGAACCCTGGCCGATACCATGCCGGTACATTTCGAGGCCTATAAAAATATCCTCATCAATTTTGGGATTACATTTACGCCCGAACTTTTTGCCACACTGGCCGGAATCCCTGCCGTGGAAACCATCCGGAAACTGAACGAAATTTTTGCTACTAATATGGATGCCCAAGAAATCGGGCATTTCAAGGAACGCGAGTACGAAAAAATCATGCACCGGATGAAACCGGTTGAACCGGTGGTGGAACTGATGAAAGCTTACCACGGGAAACTTCCCATGTCGGTGGGAACCGGTGGTTACCGGCGGCTGGCCTGGAAAACCATGGAAATTCTTGGCCTCGAAAAATACATCGACATTCTGGTTTCGTGCGAAGATGTGCCACGTCCCAAACCATTCCCCGACACTTTTCTGAAATGTGCCGAATTGATGGGAGTAGTCCCCGAAGTGTGCCAGGTTTTCGAAGACGGCGTACCCGGAATCCAGGCCGCCTCAGCAGCCGGAATGATGTCAACACTGGTCACTGACTTTTATGATGTAACCATAGGTAAAGAATAGTTTACACTCTGATATTTCAAAAAAACATATCCAATGAACCGAGCGGGAAAAACAATTTTATGGGCAGGGCTGGCAATGACACTTGCACTGGTTTTTCTGATTTTATCCACGTCGTCGAAAGAATCAAAAAAAAACAAGCGCAACCTCACGCTGGTATTTTACAATGTGGAAAATCTTTTTGATACGGTTGACGATCCCAAAAAAGATGACGCTGAATTTTTGCCGGGGAGCGAAAAGAAATGGGATTATCAAAAATACCAAAAAAAGCTGGATGTTCTTTCAGAAGTGCTGAGTTCGGTAAGCCCAAACGATCTTCCCGAAATCATCGGTCTTTGCGAAGTGGAAAACCGGGAAGTGGTTTCTGAGCTGGCAAAAACCGGTAACCTTGCGAAAGGAAAATTCAGAGTTGTTCACCACGAAAGCCCAGATACACGCGGCATCGACTGTGCCCTCCTATATCGTCCCAACGAGTTCAGGGTTGTAACCCATTTCCCTGTCCGCATACAATTCAAAAACGAACCACAACACAAAACCCGCGATATTCTGTATGTGAAAGGAAAAACCCTGAACCGGGAAGAGTTCCATATTTTTGTGAACCACTGGCCTTCACGCATTGGCGGGGTAGCTGAAACAGAACACAATCGGGTGGAAGTTGCCCGGATACTTCGTACCAAAATCGATTCGGTGCTATTGCAAAACCCGGATGCAAACATTGTGGTCATGGGCGATATGAACGATGAGCCCGACAATAAAAGTTTACATGAAATTTTAGGCGCAAAAAAACCCGGCACCCCGGGAGCAAAACTGGTCAACCTCATGTTTCCCGACGACTTGCAGGAAAAAGGTTCATATTTTTACCGTGGCAACTGGAACATGCTCGATAACCTGGTAGTGTCATCCGGATTGCTCGACGATACCGGATTTCAGTGTATCGAACAAAAAGGATTTATTTTTCAGCAGGAGTGGATGGAATACAAAGACCGAAACGGGCAGGTTTCACCCAACCGGACGTATGGCGGCCCCAATTATTATGGCGGGGCAAGCGACCATTTCCCGGTTTATTTTATGCTGAAAAGATAAATATTCCAACAATATTTTTCCATTTCTCTTTCAGCGAAATTCCCTGAGCGGTTTCTTTTATAGGGTTGCAGTAAAAAAAAGATCTCATACTTTTTTTATTAATTCTGAAAAGAAATTTGACTGAGCAGAAATCACATGAACATAAAAAAAGAAGAACCGGAAAACCCCTATCAACGGGCTTTCCGGTTCTTTTCAAATGAAATTATTTTTAAAAAATACAAGCTAAATAAACGGGAACTTCACCACTTCTGCAGGAACCAGCTTGTTACGGATTTTCACAAAAACCTTTGTGCCAAATGCAGCATATTCCTTGGCAATGTACCCCATCCCAATTCCCTGGTTAAGTACCGGCGACATGGTGCCTGATGTCACTTCGCCAATTGATGAGCCCTCAGCATTTGTCAGTTCGTAACCATGGCGCGGGATTGCTTTTTCAAGCATTACAAATCCGCGTAACCTGCGCGAAACACCTTCGGTTTTTTGCATCATCAGAAACTCGCGATCGATAAATTTCCGTCCGTTATTAAATTTGGTAACCCAGCCCAAGCCGGCTTCAATGGGTGACGTCGTGTCGTCAATATCATTCCCGTAAAGGCAGTATCCCATTTCGAGGCGCAGGGTGTCGCGGGCTGCCAGTCCAATGGGTTTGATGCCAAATTCTTCGCCGGCTTCAAAAACGGCATTCCAAATTTTTTCGGCCTCGCGGTTGTAAAAATAAAGTTCAAAACCACCGGCGCCGGTGTATCCTGTTGCCGAAATTATCACATCATCAATTCCGGCAAATGTTCCGGTAACAAAAGTGTAAAATTTAACATCCGAAAGATTAACATCCGTTAATTTCTGGAGTATTTCGGTTGCTTTTGGCCCCTGAACAGCCAACTGGCTGATGTTGTCCGATGCATTTTCCAGTTCGGCGCCGCAATCGTTTTGACTGACAACCCAGTTCCAGTCTTTGTCAATATTGGCGGCATTTACTACCAGCAAATATTTTTCAGGCTCATAGCAATAAACCAGCAAATCGTCAACAATCCCGCCTTTCCCGTTGGGAAAACAGGAGTATTGTGCCTGTCCCGGGGTTAATACACCAGGATCGTTAGATGTAATTTTCTTAACCAGATCCAAAGCATTCGGACCTTTAACCCAGAATTCGCCCATGTGCGAAACATCAAAAACACCCACGGCATTTCGCACCGTCATGTGCTCATCCCTGATTCCTGTATATTCAATGGGCATTTCAAAGCCTGCAAATTCAACCATCTTGGCGCCCAGATTTTTATGAATTTCATTCAATGCTGTTCGTTTCATTTCATCGTAATTATTTATAACAACAAAACTAACTTTTCAAATTATGACTGCAAATGAATTTTATCAGAAATATCTGCAAGAGATTAACCAATAATTCGTTATATTTCGACATTCATTTTATTCGCTATGGAAGAAAACACAAAACCTCTTAATTTAGAATATCTTGACGAGATTTCAGCCGGGGATATTCAATTTAAAAAAGATCTGATAAAAATTTTTTTATCTCAAATACCCGAATTTATTTCCAATCTGAAAATGTATTATGCCTCCAATGATTTGAAAAATCTGGCAAAAGAAGCCCATACGGCAAAATCGTCGGTTCTCATTTTTGGGATGGACGATACCGGTGCTTCGTTAAAAAGGCTCCAGATTCTTGCCGAAGAAAATAATACCAGTGAAATCCAGGAAATCATTCAGTCGGTAGAACAGGAGTTGGAAACGATGTCGGTTCCATTAACGGATTTTGTCAATTCCTGATTTTTCTACATTTTTTAAACTTCAGATACTGCATACAACGGATAAACAACAATTGTTTATCTGAATTTGGTATATATCCAAAATAAAAATCAACCGGCAAAGTATCATCACCTGAACGAGTCCAGTCTATATTTTTCATGAGGTCATGGCACCGCCCGGGCATGTTTATTTCGAATATCTGAACACGATTAATTCCTGAAAATCAGTTCTTCGTTCAAAACATCAATCACAATGGGTTTACTTTTATCAACTGTTCCGCTAAGGATTCGTTTCGACAATTCATTCAGTACATATTTCTGAAGAATCCGTTTTACCGGACGTGCGCCAAAATGAGGATCAAATCCTGCATTGGCCAGCCAATCCACTGCATTATCAGTAATTTCAATTTTCAGGTCGTTCCCCGACAACCGTTTAACCACCTGCTGAAACTGCAACCTGACAATCTGTGTAATATCCTTTTGTGAAAGCGGTGTAAAAACGATGGTTTCGTCAATGCGGTTCAGGAACTCAGGCCTGATGGTCTGCCGCAGTATTTCCAGCAGGCGGTTTTGTGTTTCTTCCAAAACCAAAGCCTGGTTTTCAGCATTCATTTTTGCGATACTCTCCTGTATGATATGCGAACCAAGGTTCGAAGTCATAATGATAATGGTATTTTTGAAGTTCACGGTCCGTCCCTTGTTATCCGTCAACCGCCCATCGTCGAGAACCTGAAGCAGCACATTAAAAACATCGTGATGGGCTTTTTCAATTTCATCGAATAAAACCACTGAAAAAGGTTTGTGGCGAACTGCCTCGGTAAGTTGCCCGCCTTCGTCGTACCCAACGTATCCGGGAGGGCTGCCGATAAGCCGCGTTACCGAAAATTTCTCCTGGTATTCCGACATATCGATACGGGTCATCATGTTTTCGTCGTTGAACAGGTATTCGGCCAGGGCTTTTGCCAGTTCGGTTTTCCCAACCCCGGTTGAGCCCAGGAAGATGAACGAACCGATGGGTCGTTTTTCATCCTGCAATCCGGCGCGGCTTCGCCGAACCGCATCCGAAACGGCAGCAATGGCTTCGTCCTGCCCCACCACTCTTTTGTGCAGTTCTTCCTCCATGTGCAGGAGTTTTTCGCGTTCGCTTTGCAGCATTTTGGCTACCGGAATCCCGGTCCAGCGGGCCACTACTTCGGCAATATCTTCGGCGTCAACTTCCTCCTTGATGAGGTTGCCCCCTACTTTCATGCGGCCAAGTTCTTCATTCAGCTTTTCAATTTCACGCTCGGCTTCCTTGATTCTTCCATAACGCAACTCGGCTACCCGCTCGTAATTACCCTGCCGTTCGGCCTGGTCGGCTTCGAACCGGTAATCTTCCATTTCCGATTTCTTTTTCTGAATGGCATCAACCACAGCTTTCTCCGACTGCCATTTGGCGCGCAACCGCGATTGTTCTTCCTTCAGATTTGAAATTTCCTCGTGAAGTATGGCCAGTTTTTTATCGTCTTTCTCTCTTTTTATGGCTTCGCGTTCAATTTCCAATTGTTTTACACGGCGTTCAATTTCATCCAGTTCCTCAGGAACGGAATCCATTTCCAGCCGAAGTTTTGCAGCTGCCTCGTCCATTAAATCAATGGCTTTGTCGGGCAAAAACCGGTCGGAAATATACCGTTGCGAAAGTTCGACCGATGCAATAATTGCATCGTCTTTTATCCGAACTTTATGATGGTTTTCATATCGTTCTTTAATGCCACGCAAGATGGAAATGGCACTCAGCGTGTCAGGTTCATCTACATGTACCACCTGAAAACGGCGTTCAAGTGCCTTGTCTTTTTCAAAATACTTTTGGTACTCGCTTAACGTTGTGGCTCCGATGGCGCGCAATTCGCCGCGGGCAAGCGCCGGTTTTAAAATGTTGGCGGCATCCATGGCACCCTCGCTTTTCCCGGCGCCAACCAACGTATGAATTTCGTCAATAAACAAAATTACTTCTTCGTTGGACTGCACTACTTCGGTTACCACTGCTTTCAATCTTTCCTCGAACTCGCCCTTGTATTTTGCACCGGCAATCAGCGCTCCCATGTCGAGCGAAAAAACCTGTTTCGATTTATACTTAACCAGTCAAATGCGATTGCTACAAAT
>CAZHKI010000004.1:5824-23009 GCA_964533365.1 uncultured Maribellus sp.
CCCCGCGAACGATCCGATGTGCCAAACCTTCTGCAATGGCTGTTTTCCCGGTTCCGGGTTCGCCAATCAGAATGGGATTGTTTTTTGTCCGTCGCGACAGAATCTGCAAAATCCGGCGGATTTCTTCGTCACGCCCGATAACCGGATCAAGTTTCCCCGAACGTGCCCTTTCATTCAGGTTCAGTGCAAAACGGTTCAACGAGTTAAACCGGTCTTCAGCGGTCTGACTGTCAACTTTTGCCCCTTTCCGAAGCTCCTGGATGGCCTTTTGCAGTTCTTGTTTAGCCACCCCACTATCTTTCATAAACCGAGCTACCGTGTCGTTTGCTTCCAGCAACGCCAGCAAAATATGTTCGACTGAAACAAACTGGTCGCCCATTTCCTGTGCATAAGCCAGTGATTTTTGCAAAACCCTTTCAGTGGCAGAAGAAAGAAATGGTTCGCCACCGGTAACCCGGGGATACGATTCAACAATTTTGTCCAGCGCCTGCTGAAACAGGGAAATATTCACACCCAGCTTTTTCAAAAGAAAACTTACAACATTCTCGGCTGAATGCAAAATTCCTTTTAACAAATGTCCCGGTTCAATAACCTGCTGGTTATTTCCCTGTGCCACCAAAAAAGCCTGTTGAATGGCTTCCTGCGATTTTATGGTAAAATTATTCAGGTTCATATCTTTTCATTAATAAAAATTCGTCAGAAGCCAACAAATTGTGGTCCATAAAAAACTGATAGACAATATGTCACATAAAAAAGAATTCGATGTGAAAAAATTTCGCAGAAAAAAGAGAAAGATGAATTATTGACAGAAAACAGGACATAAAAAAAAACAAGGATGGAAACTCACCCTTGTTTTCTTAACCTAACCAAATCTATTTTCTATGAAAAAAAAGTATATTTATCAAACTACATTACAAAAGTACCATAGAATATAGTTAACACATCTCAATCAAAGTTAAAGAATGTTAAACCTTCATTTTCAAAAAGATAAAACGAACCAAAACATACCATACAAAACCTGAATTTATATATTAACCAACCATGATGACCATTACCCGAAAAAATTGGGAATAAAATTATAAAAAAACAAATATTCAACCCATATCGGGAATAATTACTAATCAACGATGTAAAAAGGGAAAAATATCAGGACAAACCACAAAACGAAAAGAAACTGCAAGGTAAACACCTATAAAAGTTTCAATTATAAAAAAAATAGAATTACTTTAGCAACCCGAAAGAATGGAGAATGAATTCATTACATAACTTAAAAATTCAATTTTATGACGAAGCACGTATATACCTTTGGAGCAGGAAAAGCTGAAGGGAAAGCTGACATGAAAAACCTTCTGGGAGGCAAAGGGGCCAACCTTGCCGAAATGAACCTGATTGGTGTGCCGGTGCCACCGGGATTTACCATTACCACCGAAGTATGCGCCATGTACAATGCGCAGGGGAAGCAAAAAACCTTCGATTTAATTAAACCTGAAGTTGAAGCAGCCGTTGCCCAGATTGAGGAACTAACCGGCACCAAATTTGGCGACAAAGACAATCCCTGCCTTGTATCGGTACGTTCAGGAGCCAGGGCATCGATGCCAGGAATGATGGACACCGTGTTGAACCTGGGGATGAACGATGTAGCTGTCGAAGCCATTGCCAGGAAATCGGGGAATCCGCGTTTTGCATGGGATTCGTACCGACGTTTTGTTCAAATGTTTGGCGATGTGGTTCTGGAAATGAAACCAGCCAGCAAGGAAGAAATCGATCCTTTTGAAGAAATCATCGAAGAACTGAAAGAAGAAAAAGGAATACACCTTGATACAGAATTCACACCTGAAGACCTGAAAGAATTGGTCGTTCGTTTCAAAGCCGCCGTTAAAAAAGTTACCGGTAAAGATTTTCCGACCGATCCATGGGAACAACTCTGGGGCGCAGTAGCCGCTGTATTCAACAGTTGGAACAACGACCGCGCCATTTTCTACCGCCGCATGGAACAAATTCCTGACGAGTGGGGTACAGCCGTTAACGTTCAGGCCATGGTTTTCGGAAATATGGGACAAAATTCAGGGACAGGTGTTGCATTTACCCGCGACGCTGCCACCGGAGAAGATATCTTCAACGGGGAATACCTCATTAATGCACAAGGTGAAGACGTGGTGGCCGGAATTCGCACACCCCAGCAAATTACGCTCGAAGGTTCACGTCGCTGGGCTGTTCTTCAGGGAATCAAGGAAGAAGAAAGAGCTTCAAAATATCCTTCGCTCGAAGAGGCTATGCCCGAAATGTACCGGCAGTTAAACGAAACACAGCAAAAACTGGAGGATCACTACAGCGATATGCAGGATCTTGAATTTACTATCCAGGAAGGTAAACTCTGGCTTTTACAGACCCGTAACGGGAAACGTACCGGTGCTGCCATGGTTAAAATTGCAGTCGATTTGCTGGAACAAGGTAAAATTGACGAAAAAACTGCATTAAAACGGATTGATGCCAGTAAACTCGACGAATTACTCCACCCGGTATTTGAAAAATCGGCCATCAAAGCGGCAACTGTTTTGGCGAAAGGATTACCGGCATCTCCGGGCGCCGCAACCGGCCAGGTGGTATTCTTTGCCGACGAAGCTGCAAAATACCCGGTATCGGTTTTGGTGAGGGTTGAAACATCGCCCGAAGACCTGGAAGGGATGCACATTGCCAAAGGTATTTTAACCGCACGCGGAGGTATGACATCACACGCTGCCGTTGTTGCCCGTGGTATGGGAAAATGTTGTGTATCGGGCGCTGGCGCTGTAAAAATTAATTACAAAACCCGCGTAATGACCATCGATGGAAAAGAGTTCCACGAAGGCGACTGGATTTCATTAAACGGATCAACCGGCGAAGTTTACGAAGGCAAAGTTGCTACCGTTGAACCCGATATGAGCGGCGACTTTGGTAAAGTTATGAAGTGGGCCGATAAATTCACCCGCATGAAAGTCCGTACCAATGCCGACTCACCTACCGACGCAAAAGTGGCCCGTGAATTTGGAGCACAGGGAATTGGCCTTTGCCGAACAGAACATATGTTTTTTGAAGGCGAAAGAATCAAAGCCATGCGAGAAATGATTTTAGCCAAAAAAGAAACAGAAAGACGCAAAGCACTGGATAAATTACTGCCTTTCCAACGGGAAGATTTTGAAGGGATACTGGAAGCAATGGCCGGTTACGGTGTAACTATCCGCTTGCTCGATCCGCCATTACACGAGTTTGTTCCTCACGAACCAGCCAACCAGAAAATTATGGCCGACGAAATGGGAATTTCGGTTGAACAGGTAAAAGCACTGGTTGACGATTTGCACGAATTCAACCCGATGTTGGGCCACCGTGGTTGCCGCTTGGGAATCACTTATCCCGAAATCACAGAAATGCAGGCCCGCGCCATTATTGAAGCCGCCGTTAACCTGGTAAAAAAAGGTGTTGACGCCCGTCCGGAAATTATGGTCCCGCTGATTGGGACTGTTAAGGAATATAAAATGCAGGCCGATATCATTCATGCCACAGCTAAAAAAGTATTCGAAGAAAAAGGAGTAAAATGCGACTACCTGGTAGGGACTATGATTGAAATCCCGCGCGCAGCAATGACTGCCGATCTGGTTGCCAAAGAAGCAGAATTCTTCTCATTCGGAACAAACGACCTTACTCAGATGACCTTTGGTTATTCGCGCGACGACGCCGGCAAATTTCTGCCTATTTACATTGAAAAAGGCATCCTGAAAAACGACCCGTTCCAGATTTTGGATCAGGAAGGCGTTGGACAGGTTGTCCGGATTGGTGTTGAAAAAGGCCGCAGCGTAAAACCGGAACTAAAAGTAGGTATTTGCGGCGAACATGGCGGAGAACCTTCGTCGGTTATGTTCTGCGACAGCGTTGGAATGGATTACGTAAGTTGTTCGCCTTACCGCGTACCCATTGCACGGGTTGCCGCGGCTCAGGCCAACCTGAAATAGTCGTTCGGCTAAATCATAAAAGAAAAGCTGTTTCTCATTTCAGAAACAGCTTTTCTTTTTGGTTGAACAGTTGAAATTTATCATTCAACAACTCTTCCGGAAGCCTTAAAAATTATAGATACTACCTTCACCGCAGGACGGGGGGCAGTTACTTGCAAAATCGAATGCACTGGAGTTGTCATCCATTGCCCTGTTTTCAGCAACTTCAGGAAAAATCATCACATTCATGGTTTTTGAAATGCCAAACTCAATCTGAGCTTCGCTTTTATTCTGGACATTAAAAATTTCATGCAATTCCGATTTGGTCAGCAAATAGGCATTCGGATAGATATATTTACGAAAAACCGCCTGGTCACTTTGATTATCAAGCTCTCCGGCACGCCAGCTTCGGTACCGTTTTATCATTTCCAAAACTTTTGAAATCCGGGATGACATGTCTTCATTTTGCTTTTCCAGTTTATAAACCGGTGTTTCATAATCAATAAAAACATCGCCGCTTCCCATTAAAAAAGTTGAAACGGCAAACGCACACAAATTATATTTCCCCGGTTCAACTGATTCTTCGAGCCCCAAATAGATTCGTATCCGGTTATCGCTCTCGCCGGACAGTTTTTTGTATGTTTCTTTCTGAAGAATAATTTGGGGAATTGAAAGATTAAATGTAAGTTTCTTCTCTTCATTAAAATTCATTCTCCAGTTTTTTGCCTGTACCGGAGGAATTTCATCTCGCTTCAAAATTGGACTCATATTGTTTGGTTATTTATATCGTAAAAGTAAGTAAAATCTTTGATGAAAAAAAAAAACTTGTTTTGACTCCAACGTATTAAAAAATGAATTATCAGAAATCGGATAAGATAGATGTAATCTATTAAAATTCAGAAGAAAAACGGGCAATTCTTTTTATAAACAAGCAAAGGAAAACTGCCTTTTCCAAGGCAGCTTTCCGGCAATGCTCTGAAATAAATTTTTCAAAGTTTAGTAGTAAAAACCATCATCGAAATAATACCCTTCATTCCGGAAATCATGGTTGTATGCAAAGTATCTTTCGGGATAATGTACCAACCGGTATCCGTAATCCGACAGTTCAAAAAACAAATTGCCGACACGGAAATAGAGATATCCGTTAACGTAAACACTTTCGGGGACATAGGGTAATCTTTCAAAAACAATTCCGAACGGAACATCAACCAACACATAACCAACTCCCCTGCGGAAGCGGAAGAAGTGACCGTTGTGACAGTAATATTTATGGTTGTTATGGATAAAAATCAACGGTTTATATCCAAAGCCCCGGATAACATGTCCGTAAACCGGGTGGTGATAATAATGCTTGTGATACCGGAATGAGTAAGGATTATATCCGCTGTAATAATCCCTCCAGCTGTTCAAATCCCAGCGGTATCTTTCCCAGCTCCTATCCCAGTGGTTGTATGTACGGTAGTCATATTTCCGGTAGAAGTCACTGCTGTTGTGATTGTAATACATATTGCCCGGCCGGTAATTGTTCGACCAGTACCTGTCGCTCCCGTTATAGTTTTTATTTGGTATGTAGCGCTGGTCGTTGTCGTTGTGCCGGTATATTTCACGGGCTTTCGAAGGAACAGCCCGCTGGGTTTGAACAGCGGTATTACCGGTTGTCCTTCTTGCAGCAGGTTTTCTGTAGTTCTCGTTTTTACCCTTCGTGCCAATGTTGCGGGTGGGCGAATTGGATTCCTGTTTTCTGACTGAAGTATTCCGGGTACGTTCTGTTTCCTTTGCCGGAGCATATTTACGGTTGTCTTTTTCAACTATCGAATTTCGGTTTCTTCCGGCAGGCTGGTTTTCGGCACGATTACGCACCGACTGCCTGTTGACTGATGATTTCTGAACCGTTCGTTCCTGAACAACTTGTTTGTTCCGGTTGTCCGTATCAGTTGAAGCACTTTTTGTTTGTGTACCACGTGAATTTTCAACCTTTTGGGTAACCCTGTTTTCTGGCCTGATGTTGTTTCTTTGGGAAGTATTTTGATTCTGAACGGTTTCTTTTCTGGTCTTTTCGCTCTTTTCTGTCCGGGTTTCGGTGGCGTTGCCATTTGAAGTCCGCCGTTGAGCAGTGGCGGAAATTGTTGCGGTCATTGCAGCAAGAGTGATCATCGTTGCCAGCAATTTTAATTTCAGTGTTTTCATTGTTTCAAGTTTTTTAGTTCAACATTTTTTTGCCCTTTGGCGCCTTTCAAAAACCGGTATTTTACTTCAGCCATTGCAAAGGATGTGCCAAAAGAAATCATAAAAACAGAATTGAACCATCGTTTCATTTCATGAACATTGCAACGTTTTCATTTTTGGTGAATTCTGCCTATTTTTGCAGCAATTAATAAAACAATGGGGAGAATATTATCCATCGATTACGGGAAAAAACGGGTTGGGCTTGCGGTAACAGATCCCGGTCAATTGATTGCAAACCGGCTGACTACCATTGCCACACCTTCGATTTGGGATTTTCTGCACGAGTATTTTCAAAAAGAAGATGTGGAAACCGTGATAGTGGGTTATCCGAAACAAATGAACAACCAGGCCTCAGAGGCTGTTATTTACATTAACCCATTTCTAAAGAAATTTCAGTTAAAATACCCTGAAATGCATCTGGAAATTATGGATGAACGGTTTACATCGAAAATGGCTTTTCAAACCATGATCGATGGTGGTTTAAAAAAACAGAAAAGACAGGACAAGGCTTTGGTTGACGCCATAAGTGCAACCATTATATTACAGAATTATCTGGAACAAAAACGAAACAGAATATGATATATCCGGTTACAGTTTACGGCGATGCGTTATTACGAAAAAAAGCGCAACCTGTTGAAAAAGATTATGAAGGCCTCGGCGATATTATTGAAAACATGTGGGAAACCATGTACAGCTCTGATGGAGTTGGTCTGGCCGCTCCCCAGGTTGGATTATCGCTTCGGATTTTTACCGTAGATGCAACATCAGGCGTTGATGAGGAACCGGAGCTAAAGGATTTTAAAAAAGTATTCATCAATCCCCAAATCATTGAACTTTCAGGAGACGAATGGATTATGAATGAAGGTTGCCTGAGCTTGCCCGAAATCAGGGAAGATGTTTCGCGGCCCGATGTGGTACGGATTAAATATTTCGACGAAAATTTTGTGGAACACGACGAAACGTTTCATGGTTACGCCGGTAGAATTATCCAGCACGAATACGACCACCTGGAAGGCGTATTATTTATCGACCACCTGTCATCGCTGCGCAAAAGACTGTTAAGAAGCCGGTTAAACAACATTGCACACGGAAAAGTACAACCCCGGTACAAAATAAAAGTTCCGGTAAAATAAACGTAACCCTTTTTCTGACTTTTCGTTTGAGGAGATATTCTTCAAACAAAAAAAGTTGAAAAAAACCGTTCAAAAAGTACCCTTTCTCCGGCTTATTATTGCCCTTATAACAGGAATTACTGCCGGTTTGCTGGTTGAAATCCCCGTTCAGCCACTTTTTTTGCTGATGTTACTGATATTGGCAACTATCATTCTGATACATAAAAACTACCGGTATTCCTGGAGTTCATTTTTCGGGGCGGGTGTCCACTTGCTTTTTGCCTTACTGGGCATGTTCATTTTTCTGCAATACAACAAAAAACCCGTTTTTTATAACAACGGTCAGTTTGCAGCCACCGTTCTGGAAACGCCACAGGAAAAGCCCAATTCATTTCAAACCATTATCCGGATTACTTCCTTTACCGACGACAGCATTTGGCAAAAAACCGACGAAAAAATCATTATTTACTTTGGAAAAGATGAAAAAGCAAAGTCGCTGAAACCTGGAGACAAAATTGTGTTTCGGCAAGATCCGGAGTGGATAAAAAATAACGGAAACCCTTATGAATTTGATTATAAAAAATACCTTCAGCGAAAGAAAATATACCGCCAGTTGTATTTGCAACCGGCGAAATGGGACAGAACTGCCCAAAAGCCCAGTATTACGCCGGTGATACTGGCCGAACATACCCGGGAAAAACTGTTAACCATTTACCGCCGGCAAAACCTGGGCGAAGAACAATTCAAAATCCTTTCGGCTCTCACACTGGGCTACAAACGCGAACTGAACGCTGAAATCAAACAAACATTTTCGGCATCGGGAGCCATGCATGTTTTGGCAGTTTCAGGGTTACATGTCGGTATAATTTTTATTGCGCTCACTTTTCTTTTCGGTTTTCTGAAAAAGAAAACGGCCGGAAGAATTCTTTATGTTGGACTTATCATCTTCATGCTTTGGCTCTATGCATTTATTACCGGTCTGTCGCCTTCGGTTGAAAGGGCGGCAACCATGTTTACGTTTGTTGTTGCAGGGAACAGCCTGAAACGCCAGGTGAGTATTTACAATTCGCTGGCTGCTTCTGCCTTTTTTCTTTTACTGGTCAATCCCAATAATTTTTTCGAGGTAGGTTTTCAACTCTCCTACTCTGCTGTTTTTGGTATTGTATATCTTCAGCCGGTTTTAGGCCGGCTGCTCACTGTTAAGAACAAACTGCTGAATTATTTCTGGATGTTGCTAACTGTTTCGGTAGCCGCACAAATTGCAACAGTCCCGTTCACTTTATTTTATTTCAGCCAGTTCCCAACCTATTTCTGGATTTCAAACCTGTTTGTTATTCCCGCGGTTACCATCCTCATCCCATTAGGAATTTTGCTGCTGATTCTCTCCGGCATCCCGTTGGTTTCAACTCTGATTTCTATGACAATTAACCATTTGATTTTTCTGGTTTATTTTCTGTTACAGCAAATCGAAGAACTTCCGCTTTCAGTCCTCAACCGATCGGTTCACCCGGCGGAATTTGCCGGCCTGCTTTTTATTCTGATTTCACTCTATTTACTCACCGGAACATACCGGATATTTTATTTCAAAACCATTCTGGTTACTCTGTTTCTGTTACTGATTTTTCAATTTGCTGAACAAATAAATCGAATCAGCCGGAAAGAAATGATTGTTTATAACTCGCCGGGAAACACAGTCGTCCACCTGATTTCCGGGAAAAAGAATTATGTGGTTTCTGATTTATTGATTGACACCCAAGGACATGAATCAGAAATTGTTAAAAATACCGTCAGCCGGCTTCACCTGGAAGAGCCACATTATATTACATCAGAAGAGCATTTTTCTGATGATTGTATTTTTTTACGGAAAGGCATGCTGGTTTTCGAAGGGAAACACCTTCTGGTAGGCAGTTCCGTTAAAATTATTCCGGAAAATTTCAGTATTGATATGGTCATTAATCCGGTCCCGGCTGAAATCATTAGCCAAACTTTGCCATTGTCAGCCAAGATAATCTGGAATAAAAAATTCAGCCCCCGGAACATTCCGGATCAGGAACAAATATATCAGGTAACAAAGCAAGGGGCATTTCGAAAAAAATGGTAACTTTCCTCATTATTAAATCGGTTTTGTTTTGGCAATAATATTTACTTATTTTCTGGAAATTCGGAACTTAATACTTTATTTTGCCGCCTAATTTTTTTTGACAGTTACAGATGAAAATAGTAATAGCAGGTGCGGGCGAAGTTGGTACACATCTGGCAAGAATGTTAAGCAAAGAAGACCACGACATTGTACTGCTGGATGATTCAACAGAGAAACTGACCAATATCAGTAATGAAGTGGATTTAATGACCGTTACCGGATCGGCACATTCATTCAGCGATTTAAAGGAAACCGGTTTGGCAAAAGCCGATCTGTTTATTGCCGTAACTCCTTTTGAAGAACGAAATGTTCTGGCCTGTTCCATGGCTTCCTACCTCGGGGTGAAGCGCACCATCGCCCGAATCAACAACTCGGAATACCTTCAGGAACGGTACCGGACCAAACTGAGCAACCTGGGTATCCACGAACTGATTTATCCGGAAAGCCTTGCAGCCAAAGAAATTGTGGCATCGGTCAAGCAAACCGGGACCCGCCAAATGATTGAATTTTCCAACGGGAAGCTCATTCTTTTAGGTATCAAAGTCAGGGAAAACGCCCTGATCCTGAATAAAACCTTCGAAGAACTTTCCCAGCAAAACGAACACATCCTGGTGGTGGCCATCAACCGCGAAAACACCACCATCATCCCCAACGGAAGCGACTTTATTAAAAACGGTGACATTGTTTTTTTCATCACCACCCGCACCGAACAACAACATGTTTTTGATTTGACCGGCAAAAAACCATTCGACGTAAAAAATATCATGTTCCTCGGGGGAAGCCGGATTGCCCAGAAAGCAGTTGAAAAACTGAGCGAGCAGTACCGGATTAAAATTATTGAAATCGACCGTGAACGATGCGAAAAGATTGCCGACAAATACAGCAACACCCTGGTAATTAACGGAGATGGACGAAACCTAAGCCTTTTAAAAGAAGAAGGCATTGAAAAAATGGATGCGTTTATTGCCACAACCGGAAACTCTGAAACCAATATTTTGAGCTGTCACCTGGCAAAATCATACGGGGTACGGCGAACCATTGCCGAAGTTGAAAACCTGGCTTATATGAATTTGGCAGAAAAAATGGACATTGGCACCATCGTGAATAAAAAGCTGAATGCAGCCAGTTACATTTACCGGTTTACACTCAATGCCGAAATTTCGAAAGTGAAATGCTTAACAGCTTCCGACGCCGAGGTTTTTGAGTTTATTGCCAAACCCAACGCCCGGATTACCCAAAAAGCCGTGAAATACCTCGACTTCCCCGAAGAAGCAAAAATTGGCGGGGTAATCCGTGGAAATAACGCTTTTATCGCCCACGGCGATACAGAAATCATGGAAGGCGATAAAGTAGTGGTATTTACCCTGCCTTCGGGAATAAAAAAGCTGGAGAAATTTTTCAAATAATATACAGGTTGTACCTTCGCATCCATGAATGTTAAATTAATTTTCCGCGTACTGGGTTTTCTTTTGTTTGTGGAAGGAGTGGCCATGATGCTGCCACTCATGGTTGCCCTGTTTTACCGGGGATACGATTTAAATGCGTTTATGATTTCTTCTGCCATAACCATTGCCTCCGGTGCATTTATTCTTGTTTTTGCCCGGCAGGCAGCCAAAGATATTGGCAAACGTGAAGGTTTTATTATTGTTTCATTTGTTTGGATCCTCTTCTCGTTTTTCGGGAGCCTGCCTTATATTATCAGCGGGGCCATTCCCAATTTCACCAATGCATTTTTTGAAACCATCTCGGGATTCACCACTACCGGTTCATCCGTGCTAGACAATATCGAAGAGCTTCCACACGGAATCCTGTTCTGGCGAAGCCTGACCCAATGGCTTGGAGGAATGGGAATTATCGTCCTTTCACTGGCTATCCTGCCGGTTTTTGGTATTGGTGGCATGCAGCTTTACGTAGCTGAAGTACCCGGCCCAACTCCCGATAAAATCAGTCCCCGGATCAGGCAAACTGCAAAAACCCTCTGGATTATCTACCTGGGTTTCACCCTCACCGAAACGGTTTTACTCTGGATTGGAGGGATGTCATTTTTCGATGCCATTTGCCATTCGCTTACAACCATGGCTACCGGCGGTTTTTCGACCAAACAGGCCAGTATTGCCCACTGGAACTCGCCCTTTATCCAATATGTTATCACCTTTTTTATGTTTGTTGCCGGAACCAATTTTACACTTTCCTATCTCGCTTTAAAAGGAAAATTCAGATTAGCGTTTAAAGATGAAGAATTCCGCTATTACACCCTGTTTGTGCTTGGTTTCACGTTACTGATTTTTGCAGGATTATCGATCTCTACTTCATTGGGGATTGAAAAGGCATTCAGGGATTCGCTTTTCCAGGTGGTTTCCATCATCACTACCACCGGTTTTGCCACCGCTGATTATCTGACCTGGCAACCCATCCTGACCATCCTGATTTTCGCCTTGTTCTTTTTTGGTGGTTCAGCTGGTTCTACCGGCGGCGGGATAAAAATTATGCGGATGGTTTTACTCCTTAAAAACAGTTATTATGAGCTGCGACGCATGCTCCACCCCAACGCAGTTATCCCGGTCAGGTTTAACAAGCACACGGTTGACTCAAAAATCATCACCAATGTACTGGCCTTTTTTATGCTCTATTTTATCATTTTTGCTTTCAGCACTATCATTTTTACGTTGATAGATCCCGACATGGAGTCGTCAATGGGCGCGGTGGCCACCTGTCTGGGAAACATTGGCCCGGGGCTTGGTAATGTTGGCCCGGCTGAAACATTTATGCACATCAAACCCATTGGAAAATGGTTCCTGTCATTTTTAATGCTACTCGGACGGCTGGAATTATTTACGGTTCTGGTACTTTTTTCACCTTCGTTCTGGAAAGAATAAAACAGCCTTTCGACGGTTCCTGACAAAACATTTTTAATACTCCAGAATTCCTTTTCCTTCCCTTACAATTACAATCTCGTCGGATGAACAGTCAACGATGGTTGAAGGAATCAACTCGCCATATCCGCCGTCGATTACCACATCGGCTATTTCCTGGTATTTTTCATAAATCAGTTCAGGATCGGTGGTATATTCCAGAATCTCATCCTCATCGTGGATGGAAGTTGAAAGAATTGGATTGCCCAGTTCGGCAACAATATCGCGGATAATGTTATTGTTTGGCACGCGGATTCCCACTGTTTTCTTTTTTCCCTTAAAATATTTGGGAACGTTGTTGTTTGCTTCAAGAATAAAAGTAAAAGGCCCCGGCAGATTCTTTTTCATCAGCTTGAAAACCGAACTGGGAATGGGTTTGGTATAATCCGATAAATGGCTGAAATCGCTGCATATAAACGAAAAGTTCGACTTCTCAATGTTGATCCCTTTTATCCGGGCCACTTTTTCAACCGCTTTCGGTTGCGTAATATCGCAGCCCATTCCGTAAACGGTATCGGTTGGATAAATAATAATCCCCCCATCGCGCAGGATTTCAACAATCCTGCGGATTTCGCGCGGATTTGGGTTCTCATTATACAACCGTACAAACATATTCTTGCTATTTTTGCGGCGTAAAATTATCATTTTAGATTTATTTCGTGGAACAAAACCCGCTTTAATTCATGGATTACCAAATAATTCAAACGGCCGACGGCTCGAAAACCCTTTATTTGCCCGCGATGAACGAACAATTTCATTCCGTTAACGGCGCTTTCACCGAATCGGAGTATGTTTTTACCGAAAAAGGGTACCTTTTCCATCCGGAGAAAAATCCTGTTGTTTTTGAAGTCGGCTTCGGAACCGGATTAAACTGTTTGTTGACGGCCATTTTGGCTGAAAAAACAAAACGTCAAACCACCTTTTTCACGATTGAAAAATACCCGCTGGATAACCAATGGCTGGAACAGTTAAACTATGGCAACCTCATCTCAGCCGAAGCAAAAAGCATTTTTGCATCGATTCATTCGTGTGAATGGGGAAAAACTGTGCAGATTACAAACCATTTTTCACTTCATAAAATAAATGCCGATTTATCGGAGGCCGATATATCAGTAATAGGAAAAACTGACATAGTTTACTTCGATGCTTTTGGCCCCGACAAACAGCCCGAAATGTGGGAGCCTGCCATTTTCCGGAAAATTTTCGAACAATGTTCTGATGGTGCTGTATTTGTTACATACAGCGCCAAAGGCGAAGTACGTCGCCGGCTTTCAGCAGCAGGATTCACTATGGAACGGCTCCCCGGACCTCCCGGAAAAAAAGAAATGTTACGCGGAATAAAAAATATTTCAAATCTTTAATTGCCAAAAAATTACGTTATCTTCGCAACTTCATTTTTAAACACAGTCAATGGCGGATAAAAAAATTACCGGAGAACTCGAAAAATTCAGTTATTCACTCGGCATGAGTATCGCCGGAAACCTCATAAAATCAGGCGTTAGCACCATCAGTCCGGAACATTTTCTCGAAGGTATTACCGATACATTTAACGGCCAGATGCCAAAAATCATGCCCGACGAGGCCAACCGGATTCTCGAGGAATTTATCACCAAAGCCAGTAAAGGTCAAAACGATAAAAACCTGGAAGCCGGGTTACAGTTTTTATCTGAAAATAAAAAGAAAGCAGGAGTAACAGAGTTACCCAGCGGGCTGCAATACCAGATTTTAAAAGAAGGATCTGGCGAGATACCCACTTTCACTGATGAAGTAAAATGCCATTATCACGGAACATTGATCGACGGAACTGTTTTCGACAGTTCAGTAAAACGGGGCCAGCCTGCCGTTTTTCCGGTCAACGGGGTTATTCAGGGGTGGGTCGAAGCCCTGCAGTTAATGTCAACGGGGTCGAAATGGAGATTGTTTATCCCCCCAGGGCTGGCTTATGGAGAACAGGGCGCCGGTGGAGTTATTGGCCCGAACACCACCCTCGTTTTCGATGTGGAATTATTGGAAATCGTTTAATTCATCACAAAAGCCTCGTTCATACCAGCCGGAATGAAGACTATAAATAAAAAAAGAGTGGAACAATAGTGATTGAAACAAATTTTTGAAACTTTATACGAATGAAAAACAACATGATTTATGGATTGGCAATTGTTCTGATGATTGCCGCAAGCTCGTGCCAGCAAGGCGCAGTAAAAAACGTTAAACTGAACACCGAAGTGGATTCAGCCAGTTATGCTATTGGTATTCTGGTAGGTGCCAACAACAAGCAACAACTTGCTTCTTTCCCCGGCGGGTCAGAAATGAACCTTGAAGCAATGTCCGCTGCATTCCGTTTGGCTTCGTTAGGCGAAGAAACCGCGATGACTGAAGAAGAAGCCAACGCTTTTATTGGCAAATATTTTGAGGCAGCCAACACGCGCGAAGCCCAGAAAAACCTTGAAGAAGGAAACGCATTCCTCGAAAAGAACAAAGCCCGTGAAGGTGTTACCGCAACCGAAAGCGGATTGCAATATGAAATTATTACTGCCGGAACCGGTGAAAAACCAACAGCCGAAGACCAGGTACGCGTTCATTACCACGGTACACTGATTGACGGAACTGTTTTCGACAGTTCAGTAGATCGTGGTGAACCCGTTGTTTTTGGGGTAAGCCAGGTAATTCCCGGCTGGACAGAAGCCCTCCAACTGATGCCCGTTGGTTCCAAATGGAAAATTTATCTTCCCGCCGAAATTGCCTATGGCGAACGCGGCGCTGGCAAAGATATCGGTCCGAACAGTGCTTTGATTTTCGAAGTTGAACTGCTGGAAATTGTAAAATAAGATTTGTTTATTTCTTTGGATAAAAAACCCTTTGCAAATTTTTCTGCAAAGGGTTTCTTTTTTTATTTTTCACCGGTAAAATTTCACCAGATTCAAATTTTAAAACCAAATTAAAATGGCACTACAGGTAAAAGGGAAAATCCAGCAGATACTGAAAATGGAATCGGGCATCAGCCGCGCCGGTAACGAATGGAAAAAACAGGAGTTTGTGATTGAAACAGAAGAACAATTCCCCCGGAAAGTATGTTTCACACTCTTTAACGACAAAACTTCGTTACTCAGCGGGTTCAACACTGGGAACGAAGTGGAAGTATCGTTTAACCTCGAATCGAGGGAATTTAACGGGAAATGGTTTACCAGTGTCAATGCCTGGAAAATTGAAAGGCCGGCAGTTGGAAATAGTGCTGAAACAGTACCTGATTACCGTCCGGAATACCGTATGGAAGACATCCCGCCGGAACCTGCCGAAAATTTTGGCGCAGATCTGCCGTTCTGAAAATATTATTTATCGCGGGTAAATACCGGCGTACCCGATTTGGAAAGGTGCGGGTTAAAAACGTACCCTTCCGAGTCGAATGCCTGTAACAATGCAACATCTGTAATATTATTCTCAAGGATAAACCAGGTCATCAGCCCCCGCGCCCTTTTGGCATAAAACGAAATGATTTTGTATGTCCCGTTTTTTAAATCCTTAAATTCAGGAGAAACAATCGTTGCATTCAGCTTTTTACAATCGATGCTTTTAAAATATTCGTTCGAAGCCAGGTTCACCAAAACCCGGCTTCCCGATTCTTCCAATGCTTCGTCGATTTTCTGGGTAATCGATGGTTTCCAAAACTCGTACAAATCTTTCGATTTAAAGTACGACAGTTTAGTCGCCATTTCAAGCCGGTATGACTGAATTAAATCAAGTGGTTTCAATACGCCATACAACCCCGAGAGAATCCGTAACCGGGTTTGCGCCAATTCCATCTTTTCGGGCGGAAGCGTTGCAGCCTGCAATCCCTGGTAAACATCGCCGGCGAATGCCAGCACGGCCTGCCTGGCATTTTCAGGAGTAAACGGCAGGCCCCAGTTTTGAAACCGCTGAAAATTTGTTTCCCTCAGATCATCCGAAATATTCATCAGCGCTGAAATTTGCCCGGGGTTCAGTTTTTTTAAACGCCCCATCAACTTCTCCGACAGCCCCAGCATTTCAGGAACCGAAAACTTTGTAACCTGCAGAGGCGTTTTAAAATCGAGCGACTTGGCCGGTGATAGCACTATTAACATTATTTCTTAATTTAATTTCAAAATTCAAAGGTAACAGGAAAACCAGTTTTTGGATTAACAACCCGAAATATTCACAGGAACCTGCATTTCTTTAGTTGAAAAAAATGACAATAAAAAAATCACTTCACCAACCGTAAAAACGACTTTGGGATCTGACTTTCAAAATTCATCTCTTTTTTTGATACCGGATGAATAAATTTCAGGATTTGTGCATGAAGCCCCAGCCTTTTTAATGGATTGGACAAAGCGCCGTACTTTTTGTCGCCGGCCACGCTGTGCCCCATATCCTGCATGTGAACCCTGATTTGATTTTTTCGGCCGGTTTCGAGATCAACTTTCAGCAACGACCACGATTTCGTGGTTTTCAGTACCTTGAAATTTGTGATGGCCTTTTGTCCTTTGGCCGGATCTTTTACTGAATGCATCCTGAAATTTTTGTCTTCGGCGAGGTACGATACAATTGTTCCTTCCGGTTTACTGACCGTTCCTTCCACCACGGCAATGTAAGTTCGCTGAATGACGGATTCGTCCCATGAATCCTGAAGTTGCCGCTTTACCTCCTGGTTTTTTGCAAACAACATCAGTCCTGATGTTTCGCGGTCGAGGCGGTGAACGATAAAAATCTTGTTTCCCGGGTCTTGCTTTTTAACGTGCCCGCTCAACATGCTGTATGCCGTCATCCGCTTTTCGCTGTCGGTGGCAACCGAAAGTAACCCGGCAGGTTTGTCAGCAA
>CAZHKI010000005.1:0-17879 GCA_964533365.1 uncultured Maribellus sp.
GAGGCTTTTTATGTGGTTAGTCTGGATGCCCAAAACAACGAGGCTGAAAACAGCATAAATCTCATTCACAGCATCATCAACTTTTGGAACCCCGAATTGTTTAACCCTTAGCCGGTTAGCGGTGATTTTTAAACTCATTTTACCAATCTTGTTGTTTTACAGCATGATAACAAAACCGGCTTATTTGAATTTTTCAGGAAAATTAGTTTTAGGATTTTAAATCAATATTATTATTTTTGGGACATCCTATCGTCAAAATTGAAAATATAACTAAAAAATAAAATTAAAAAAGATCGAAAAATGAAAAGAGTATTATTCGTAGCAGTCGGGATTTTTATTGCTGTATTTGCCTTTGCACAGGATGCGGCGGAGAAGATTAATCAGGCCAATGAAGCCTTAAAAGCACAGGATTATGCAAAAGCTTATACCCTTTACGATGAAGCCATGAACAACCTCGGCGACGTTCAGGTGGATGCTTCCATTAATTTCAACATCGGTTTTGCCGCCTATAAATCGGAAAACCTGGAAGGAACCATTAAATATATGGATAAAGCCATCGAAGCAGGAACAAATGTTTCAAAATGTCACGAATACAAAGCGCTGGCATATAACGATAAAAAGGATTACAAAAATGCGGTTGCATCATTCGAAAAGGCCATTGCCACTTCCGAAGAATCGACTGAAACCCTGGTTTACAATGCGGCCATCGCGTCATACAGAGGAAACCTGCTTGATAAAGCCGTTGAACTGTTTGGCAAATCAGTTGAAAATGGCTACAATGCCCCAACAGCGCTTTTTTACAAGGCAGTTGTACTGAACAAACAAAATAAAAGTGCTGAATACAAGGCAACTTTGGAAGAAGGCGCGGCCAAATTCCCCGGCGACGATAAAATCTGTCCTGCATTAGCTAAAGTTTATGTAGCCGAAGGAAATGAACTGTACAAAAAAGGTGCAGCCATTTTAAGCGCTGCCAATCAGAAAATCAACGACGGAAGCCTTAAAACAACCGATGATGCTTACACGGCTGAGTTCGAAAAAGCAAAAACTGAATTTAAAGCTGCCGTTGTAATCCTCGAAAAAGCAAAAGCGCTTGATGCTACCAACGAAAATGCACAAAAATTGATTGACGCCTGCAAGGCTGTGCTTTAATTGGATTATTATCAGCGGTAAAGCTCTGGTCATGAGTGTAACTGCTGTTAAAAAAGCCTTTCAACTTGGTTGGAAGGCTTTTTTCATTTTCAATAAATGTAAAATTTCTTTCGGGTCCAATATCATCCTGTCGGCAGTTAAAAAATCATGAAAATGAACTGCTCCGGGAAAACTTCAAAATTAAAGTCCGGTTCAGGTTATTCACCGGCAGTGAATGAATTTTGACAATTCCACGAAATAATTTTGGTAAAATGAAATCTGAAAGTCAATATTTAATGTGCTTTCAGTAAAATTTTGTAAGTAAATTCAATTTTTTTGAATTTCTTTTGTCAATGTGCATTTTTCTTTTACCCGGCATTTTGCCGGCTGGCTGAATAAAATGTATTTAAGAATAAAACATTAAACCTGTAATGAACCGATGACTAATAAATTCAGAAATATCCGACAAATTCTGCTCCTGATGTTTTTCCCTTTGCTTTTGGCTGCTTCAGAGAAGGAAAAACTGGTTGGTTATGTTGATCCGTTTATTGGCACCGGTTTTTTCGGGCATACGTTTCCGGGGCCTTCGCTTCCGTATTCGATGGTTCACCTGAGCCCCGACACGGGTACAGAAGGCTGGACCTATTGTGCCGGTTATGTTTATTCCGATCAGTCGATTATGGGTTTCAGCCACACGCACTGGAGTGGGGTGGGGATGGTCGATGGCGGCGATGTATTGCTCATGCCGGTGGTTGGGAGCCAGCTTCAACTGACGCCCGGTACAGCCGATAATCCCGATTCCGGGTACCGCTCGCGGTTCGACCATGCCGATGAATCCGCTTCACCGGGTTACTATTCGGTGTTGCTCAAAGATTACGGGATCAGGGCAGAACTGACCACCACCCGGCGGGTTGGTTTTCACCGCTATACATTTCCCGAATCGCGCGATGCCAAAATCGTTCTCGACCTGGGGCACCAGATTGGTGGAAACCATAAAGAAGATATTTCGGAACTCCGTATTATCGGCAATCAACGCATTGAGGGTGTAAAAAGCTCGGGCGCCGGAAACGTTTATTTTACAGCCGAATTCAGTAAACCGTTTCAGTATTACGGGACCTTCGATACCGGTTATTCCACGCCAGAGTCGGGCGCTGGTTATTTCCCCTATAAAAACGGCGAAAAGGGAATTGGTATTGGTGCGTTTGTTACTTACAACACAGCCGAACAAGAGCAGGTTTTGGTGAAAGTGGCCATTTCGTTTGTAAGCATTGAAGGGGCACGGAAAAATATGGAAAGCGAACTGCCGCACTGGAATTTCGAACAGGTAAGAAATGATGCCCAGGAAATATGGGAGAACGAATTGTCGCGTATCCGGATCGGCGATGCTCCTGTTGAACAGAAAACTATTTTTTACACTTCGGTTTACCACTCGTTGCTGGCCCAGTATATTTCGCAGGATGTGGACGGAAAATATATTGCACCCGGAGGCAAAATCAGTGAAGCCAAAGGATATGATTTTTATGGATCGTTTTCGTGCTGGGACACGTACCGGTCGCAACACCCGTTACTGACCATCATCGCTCCCGACCATGTGAACAATTTTATCCGGTCGATTGAAGCGAAAATCCGCGATTACGGCTGGCTTCCGGCGCAACATTTCCAAAATGTTTTTGGTCAGGGAATGGTAGGCGACCATCTGGTGCCGGTGATAGTGGATGCCTGGCTGAAAGGGTACCGCGATTACGACACAAAGTTTATTTACAACGCCATGCGCGAAAAAGCGCTGGAGTTTCCAAAACCTCCTGTTCCGGCAAACGATGCGCGGTCGGGACTGGAATATTTTAAAAAGCTGGGGTATATGCCGGTTGACAAAGTGTCGGAATCGGTCCCGAAAACCATGGAATTTGCCTACGACGACTGGTGCATTGCCCAACTGGCCAAGGAACTGAAAAAAGAAAACGATATACAGTTATTTCTGAAAAGCGCCCAAAACTATAAAAATGTGTGGGATGCTGAAACGCAGTTTATGCGGCCCCGCAAAAGCGACGGCTCGTGGCTGGAAGCGCTAAACGGCAGGGAACAGGAAATTGTTACCGAGGGAGATCACTCGTATTACAAATATTTTGATCCTCTTCTGGTGGGAAGACGCCCCAACCGCTACTACACCGAATCGAATGCCTGGCAGTACACGTGGTCGGTGCAGCACGACGTGGCCGGCTTGATACAATTGTTTGGGGGGAACCAAAATTTTATAGCCAAACTGGACACTTTTTTTGAAATGAGCCCGCTGATTACGCCGCCCAAATATGTCGGGGTGGTGGGCACTATCGGGCAGTATGTACATGGCAACCAGCCATCGCACCACGTGGCTTATTTATATAATTATGCCGGACAGCCCTGGAAATCGCAGCAACGTGTCCGGCAAATCGTGAACGAATTGTACCGCACCGGACCAGGCGGGCTTTGCGGAAACGAAGATATGGGCTCGCTTTCGTCGTGGTATGTGCTGAGCGCCCTTGGTTTTTATCCGGTTACGCCGGGATCGCCAACGTATGTGTTCGGAAGTCCCTTGTTTGGCGAAGCGGCAATTAATGTGGGCAATGGAAAAACGTTTACAATTATAGCCGTGAATAATTCGAAGGAAAATCAATACATTCAGTTAGCGAAACTGAATGGAAAACCGATAACCCGCACCTGGATTTCACACCAGGAAATGATGAACGGGGGTGTGCTGGAATTTCAAATGGGCCCGCTACCCAACAAAAAGTGGGGGGCTGGGAAAAATGATGTGCCTCCGTCAATGTCGGATAATTTTTAAACTGAACGAGATGAAAATCCATACCTTTATTTTTACATTATGTGTAGTTGTCTGTTTTGCCCCGCTTTCGCTTTTTGCACAGCAATATTCTGTCATTGATTTGGAAGGTACAGCTCAGGTGCAGTTCAACCATCCTGAACTGATAACCGATTTGGGTGTCGGGTTGTGGGCGTGGCCGCTACCGATGGATTTCGACCGCGACGGCGACATGGACCTGCTGGTTTCCAGCGCCGGAAGTTATCCGTTTAACGGGCTTTATCTCTTCGAAAACAAGTCGGGCCTGATGCCTCCGGTTTTCGCAAAACCGGTCAGGGTGGGCGATGGGTTGACCAGTATCCAGGTTTCGTATGTAAATGGCGAACCGCGTGTGCTTGGCCCCGGCGTTGAGTTCAAAAATTTCAGGAATAAATTTTTTAAGGAACCCGAAGGTATATTTCCGGTTGGAGGAATCTATTCATGGGTGAAAAGCAAACGAAACAGTGAATGGAAATATGTGGATTTTGAAAACGACGGCGATACCGATATTTTGGTGGGAATTGACGACTGGGGCGATTATGGCTGGGACAATGCATTCGACAGCAGCGGAAACTGGACCAACGGGCCGTTGCATGGTTATGTGATTTTAGTTGAAAATGAGGACGGACAATACCGGGTGAAAGGAAAACTGGAGGCCGGCGGAGAACCCATTGATGTGTATGGAACACCGTCGCCCAACATGTACGATTTTGACGGCGACGGCGACCTCGACCTGATTTGCGGCGAATTTCTGGATAGGCTTACCTGGTTTGAAAATACCGGCTCGCGCGAAAATCCGGTGTTTGCCAAAGGGCGTTTTCTCGAAAATGAAAACGGGATCATCAAAATGCACCTGGAAATGATACTTCCCAATGCCGTGGACTGGGACAGCGACGGAGATATTGACCTGGTGGTCGGCGATGAGGACGGGCGTGTGGCGCTGATTGAAAACACGGGGAAAGTAAAGGACAGGATGCCGGTATTTCAATCACCGGTATATTTCAAACAGGAAGCTGGTAACTTAAAGTTTGGCGCGCTGGTTACCCCGTTCAGCGTTGACTGGGACGACGACGGCGACCTGGACCTGATTTGCGGAAATACAGCCGGAAACATTGGTTTTATTGAAAACCTCGATAACGGAAACCCACCCCAATGGAATGCCCCGGTTTTACTGGAAGCCGACGGAAAACCCACCCGGATTATGGCAGGTGGAAATGGCTCCATTCAGGGCCCCTGCGAGGAAAAGTGGGGCTACACCACCTTGTCGGTTGCCGACTGGGATGGCGACGGGCTGAACGATATTATCATCAATTCCATCTGGGGAAAAATTGAATGGTTCAAAAATGTGGGGACAAAAACAAATCCCCAACTTTCGGCACAAGGCGGGGTGAAAGTTGACTGGGGTAAACAAGAACCTTCAAAACCACAGTGGAACTGGTGGACTCCGGAGAACGATGAACTGGCAACACAGTGGCGGACAACCCCATTTGCCACCGACTGGAATAACGACGGGCTCATGGATTTGGTGATGCTCGACCACGAAGGTTATCTGGCGTTTTTTGAACGTTTCAGGAAAAAAGGGCAACTTTGGCTGTTGCCCGGGCAAAGGATCTTTTTGGATGGCGATACACCCGAAGGAGTGGAACCGCTGCGGCTGAACGAAAAAACGGCGGGAGGCAGCGGCCGCAGAAAATTGTGCCTGGTGGACTGGGACAACGATGGCGATACCGACCTGCTCGTCAACAGCGACAACGCCGCCTGGTATGAAAATGTACAATCCGAAAACGGGAAAACCACATTTATGTTCAGGGGCAATCTAATGAAACCCCGACTGGCCGGGCACTCCACCAGCCCAACCACGGTTGACTGGAACAACGATGGAATTCCTGAACTGTTGCTGGGCGCCGAAGATGGCCATTTTTACTACATTCCACGGAAATAGAAACAAATTTAAAATTGAATAAAATGAAAAACACAAAAATGAAATTGCTGTTTGGCGCCGGAATCGTCGGTTTAATGACATTCTATGCCTGTACACCATCACCTTCGCCTGAAAACCTGAAAGCCAACGTGCTGACGGCTGAGTTTATTTATGAAACAGCGCCATTTCCACAGTGCCATGCCTCAACAGTGGTGGAAACCGGCGACGGTTTGCTGGCGGCGTGGTTTGGCGGAACCCACGAGAAAAATCCGGATGTCTGCATCTATACTTCTGAAAACAAAAATGGAAAGTGGAGCGAACCGGTTTTGGTGGCCGATGGAATTATTAACGATACTTTACGTTACCCGTGCTGGAATCCGGTCCTGTTTCAGAAAGACAACGGCTATGTGGTACTGTATTACAAGGTTGGGCCAAGTCCGCGCGAATGGTGGGGACTCTATAAAACTTCGGCTGACAAAGGTAAAACCTGGTCGGAGGCCGTAATGATCCCCGACAGTTTGCTGGGTCCCATCAAAAACAAACCGGAACGCCTTGCCGACGGGACCATTTTGTATCCCACCAGTTTCGAAACCCGCGAGGTGTGGAATATCTATGCGGAAACTTCGGATCAGGACCTGAACAACTGGAAAAAGATCGAAATTGACAACAACGGGTTCAACGCCATTCAGCCAACCATTCTGTTTTACAACGACGGGCGCATCCAAATGCTTTGCCGCAGCAAAGAGAAAAAGATTGTGGAAACATGGTCGTCCGATCAGGGAAAAACCTGGTCAAAAGTGGAAGCCACCAACCTGGTCAACAACAACTCGGGAATCGATGCCGTGACGCTAAAAAACGGTTTGCAACTGCTCATTTGTAACCCCATCGAAAAAGGCAGGAACAAGATTGATGTAAAAGCCTCTGCCGATGGAAAAACCTGGTACGATGTAATTGTTCTGGAAGACCAGCCCGAAGGCGAATTCAGTTATCCGGCCATGATTCAGGGTGAAGACGGTACGGTACATATTACTTATACTTACAACCGTAAAACGGTTAAATATGTCCACCTGGAATTAAAATAAGATGTCGGAACGTCGGAATTTTATCAAAAACTTTTTGCTTCTTGCTGCCGGAACCGGTTGGGTTTCGCGACTGAATGCAGGTACTGTCCCCGAAGATTTGTCTGATAATTTTTCGGTATCCATTAACAGGACAAATCCCTGAAGAATTTAAATAACGCGAACTTTAAAAAATAAAATCAGAATGAGTACCATTGATGTTATCATATTCATCGTTTATATTATCGGGATTGTACTTTTCGGGAGTTCATTTTACCGGAAAAACAAATCGGCCACTTCGTTTACGGTAGGGAACAACAACATTCCCACCTGGGTGATTTCCATGTCGATTTTTGCAACGTATGTCAGCAGTATCAGTTATCTGGCGTTGCCAGGTCAGGCTTACATGACCAACTGGAATGCCTTTGTTTTCAGCATGTCGATACCGCTGGCCTTGTGGCTGGCTGTTAAGTATTTTGTACCATTGTATCGTTCCATCAACAGTCCGTCGGCCTATACTTATCTGGAAGAACGGTTTGGCCCGTGGGCTAAAATATATGTTTCGGTGATGTACCTGCTAACCCAGTTGATGCGTACCGGTACCATTCTGTTTCTGATTGCACTGCCGTTAAATGTGCTGCTGGGATGGGACATTGTTACCATTATTATTATTACCGGACTGAGCGTGATGTTGTATTCGCTGCTGGGCGGTATTCAGGCTGTGGTTTGGACCGATGCCATTCAGGCGATAATTTTAATAACCGGGGCGCTGGTTTGCGAAGCTGTCCTTTTATTTTCCATGCCCGAAGGCCCGGGGCAATTGTTCTCCATTGCCATGGAAAACCACAAATTCAGCCTCGGAAGTTTCGGCGCCGATCTGACTACTTCCACATTTTGGGTAGTACTTATTTACGGGCTTTTTATCAATGTGCAGAATTATGCCATCGATCAGAATTATGTGCAACGTTACATGACAGCCAGCTCCGAAAAGGAAGCAAAAAAATCGGCGTTGTACGGCGGGTTGTTATATATTCCCATATCACTTCTTTTTATGTTTATCGGAACTTCGCTGTTTTCATTTTACACATCGCAACCCGGTTTGATTCCTGCCGGCATTCAATCCGATCGCGTTTTCCCGTTTTTTATTGTGAACCAGTTGCCGGTCGGGGTAACCGGTTTACTCATTGCTTCCATTTTTGCTGCCGGGATGAGTACCATTTCCACCAGCCTGAACAGTTCTGCCACGGTTATCCTGACCGACTATTTTAAAAAATCGCTGAAAAGTGAAGGCGCTGACAAGAAATCAATGAAAATTCTATATACCTCCACGTTTCTTTTTGGATTGGTCAGCATGGGGATTGCCATTGCCATGATAAATGTTCAGAGTGTACTCGATGCATGGTGGAAACTGGCCTCCATTTTCAGTGGCGGGATGCTGGGGCTTTTCCTGCTGGGATTCTTCGTCAGGAAAGTAAAAAGCCGGGCTGCCATTGCCGGGATGATTGCCGGGGTTTTGCTTATCGGTTGGATGAGCCTGTCGCCCCTGATTTTTACCGGCGGGTTGCAAAAGTTTGCCAGCCCGTTTCACAGCTACCTCTCCATTGTGTTTGGAACTTCGGTCATCTTTCTGGTTGGATTTCTGCTGGGGGTTGTTTTGGTAAGGAAAAAATAAAATAAGAGGTTGTTTTGAGATCCTTTTTCAATGTCGTTTAGTTAACGCTGTCAAGTCTGTAGGCATTGACAGGTTTTCAACAACAGACTTGTCAGCGTGCGTAGCTCCTGATAACGTTAAATATGAATTACATATTTTACTAAACTAAACGACATTAGATCCTTTTTTACGATTTTAAATGGTATTTCAACATAATTTCCTTGATTTTCATTACAGACGCTTTCAGGTTTTTCAAACGCTGAAAGGTTTGTACACAAAAACCTGACAGCGTCTTAAAGACCTGTCAGCGTTTTTTATGGTTAATATGTAAAATTGAAAAATAAAAATCACTACTGTCAGGTTAATTTTGAAAAGATTCCTTGCTTCGCTGCGGAATGACGGACTTTTAATGATGCTTGCAGTTGGGAGGTGGGGGTGGGTTTTCGGCTATGCCGAAAACCCACCCCCACCTCCCAAACATAAATTGCTGATTGTCATTTCGTCCCGCTTGAGGCGGGAGAGAAATCTCAACCTGAAACATTTTATAAGAAGTTTACCAGACAACAGTGAACAAAAATAGTTTCTATGTATTGCCCGGTTTTATGGGGATTCCGGAATATTTGTCCCCTGTTATCGTGCATACTGATTATTTGATTGTTTCATGGGCTTGTAATAATAATTTTAAGATAAAAATTCAGGAAAAGTTCTGACGTGAGTTCCTTGTTGAATTTTATTGATTATTTTGTGAGCACAATTTTTTAGAGAATGATTACGTTTTAGCGGGACTACATGGATGAAACAGAATATCAGATAATGCCGGATTCGAAATTGTGGAATTCCTTCCTGGAAGGCGACAACAAGGCATTACATGTAATTTATGAAACCTATGTCCAAATGCTTTATTGTTACGGATTGAATTTTACCCGCGACGAAAACCTTGTAAAAGATTGTATTCACGATGTTTTTGTCGATTTGTTCAAATACCGGAAAAACCTGAGAGAAACCAACAACATTCAGTTGTACCTGTTCAAATCGTTAAAAAATGCCATCCTGAAGGCCATCTCCAAAAGCCGGAAATACCTCGGCGTGGACCAGATGGATGATTCTTTTCTGTTTGAAAAATCGGTGGAAGAGGTAAAAATTGAAGACGATGATGATTTATATCGTACAAAAATGGTACGGAAAGCTTTTTCAACCCTGACCAGCCGGCAAAAGGAAGTACTGTTCATGAAATTTTATTCCAACCTCGGGTACGATGAAATCAGCAAGATACTGAACATGAACTATCAGTCGGCCCGCAACCTGGTTCACCGCAGTATCGATAAATTGCGCGAAAGTTATTCCAAAAACGGAATTGTCCTTTTTATCTTCCCGTTCCGTTCATCCCGCTGAAGTGACAAGAGGCTTATTTTGATGTAGTTTAAAATTCCGGGAAATCTTTTCTTTTTAATTTTCTAAATAAAATCACTGTTGTCAGGGGAAAAATGCATTTTCGGGATGAGGTTCTTCACTTCATTTCATTCAGAATGACAGTAAGTAAGGTCTGAATGGGTGTTATATAGGGATGGTTTTGCGGCAGCGCCGCAAAACCATCCCTATATAACACAAAAACCTCCACGAAACTGTCATTCCGCAGCGAAGCAAGGAATCTTTTCAAAATTATCCGGACAACAGTGAAAAAAAAATCAAAATTTTTTCCTGAATAAGTGAGTACAAAAATCATCCTGATTCCTTATTAAAGAAAAATTAACGTTTGCATTAAGGAAATTTAACGTTGCATGAAAGTTACCGACACCCATAAAATATATCAAATTCTTCATGATAAGAAATTCATTGACTGGATTATAGAACCTTCAGCGGAATTGGAAGAATACTGGAAAAATTATATTCGTAATAACCCCTGGGACGAGGAAACCATTAAAGAAGCAAGGATTCTTCTGAAAGGAGTAACGCAGAACCGGACCGGTTTGAAAGAACAGGAAATCCACCAGCTTTGGTACCGGATTGACACCACCCTGGCGAACCGCCGGAAACAGAATGTTTTTACACGGCGGTGGATGGCCGCTGCAAGCATTCTTATTCTTATTGGTTTTTCGGGCTGGATGTTTCAGCACTATTATTTGAAAGAAGAACCTGTTATCGATTATTCGGCAGTTGTCCGTGCTGAACCTGCATCAAACGATGTTACCCTTATCCTGTCCGACAGCAAGCAGGAAACTTTTTCGTCGAAAGAAGTGGATATTAAATACAACGAAAGCGGGTTGATTGTTACCGGAACAGGAGAAGTCCTGTCAGCCGAAACCGAAAAAAGCGATAAAACCGAAGAACAGCTCAACCAGTTGGTTGTACCTTTTGGCAAACATTCCAGCATCACCCTTTCCGACGGGACCAAACTCTGGCTCAACTCGGGAAGCCGCGCCATTTATCCGGTTACCTTCAATAAAAAATACCGCGAAATTTTTATCGAAGGTGAAGCTTATCTCGAAGTCGCAAAAAATGCCAGTCAGCCGTTTTATGTAAAAACAGATAAAATCAATGTGCGGGTTTTGGGCACGAAATTCAACGTTTCGGCCTACCCCGAAGATGCCCGTTCGTCGGTGGTTTTGGTCGAAGGGAGTGTGGAAGCTGTGGCCGGCAAAAAAAGTTTCGCCATCAAACCCAACCAGGTTTTCAAATTCGAAAAGGAAAGTGGCCTCTCCACGCTCGAAAATGCCAATGTGATGGAATACATTTCGTGGAAAGATGGCTGGTTGCTGTGCAACAAGGAAAAACTGGGCGATATTGCCGTTAAACTTTCGAGATATTATAATATTAATATTGAAGTGGTTGACGAGAAAGTAAAAGAGTTGACCCTTTCCGGAAAGCTCGATTTCAAAACTCAGTGCGAGGATGTAATGAATACCATTGCCTTGACCGCACCAGTGAAATACGAAATCGAAAATGAAGTGATTAAATTAAGATTGAAATAAAAGAATTACGAATCAAATGAACCTAAAAATGATAAACGGACCACCTGGGAAAAAGAAAAAAAAGTAAAACATTAAAAAAAACAGGTTATACTGCGAATATAACCTGTTGAGTGCGCTTCCGCACGTCTTTAAAAATTAACAATTTAAATTTAAAGTGTGACAAATTTATGAAAAAAAAGAACAAGAATTCCAGCTTGTTACTGGATCTAAAAAAAATTGCCCTGGTTATGAAACTTTGTTTTTTCATATTACTGATTTCCGGAGCAAGTGTAATGGCCAGCTCAGGCTATTCGCAGAGTACAAAGCTTAGCATGGACCTTCAGAAGGTTTCATTGGGAGAATTAATTGAGCAAATCGAACAGAGTACCGAATTCATCTTTGTGTTCTACGACGACATCGTTGACCTGAACCGCAAAGTTACGGTAAAAGCAGAAGATGCCACCGTGGACAAAATCCTGGAGCAGGCTTTTCAATCGACGGATAACACGTTTGCCATTTTCGACCGGCAGATTGTGATTACCAACAAAGTGAAAGAAGCCGCTGCAACGCAAACAACACTGGTGGATGCCGAAGCTGAACAGCCGCAAAGGAAAGAGGTTTCGGGAACCATTAAAGACCAGGGCGGAATGCCGTTACCGGGTGTCAGTGTTTTGGTAAAAGGCACAACCATTGGTACCGTTACCGACGGATTAGGAAAATTTTCCCTTTCCATCCCGGTTGACGCCAAAACCCTGATGTTTTCTTTCGTAGGGATGAAAACCATTGAAGTTGCCATTGGGACACAGACTACTTTCAATATAGTGTTGGAAGAAGAAACCATTGGTATCGACGAAGTGGTGGCAGTTGCTTATGGTACAGCCAAAAAGAAAGACCTTACCGGTTCTATCGCAACTATCGATAACAAACTGATTGCCGCTCAGGCTAACTCGACCATTACCCGTGCCCTCGAAGGCGCTGTGGCTGGTTTGCAGGTGGCTGCTGTTGACGGTCAGCCCGGTTTAGATATGGGGATCCGTTTGCGTGGTATCGGTACCGCCAGCCAGAATAACGCCAATGCCCTTATCGTTATCGACGGGGTTCCGGCCCAGCACGACAACCCGTTATCGACCATCAACTCGAAAGATATTGAAAGCGTTACTGTTCTGAAAGATGCTGCATCAACCGCTCTTTACGGTTCGCGTGGCGCTAACGGTGTGGTTTTAATTACCACCAAAAAAGGGACAACCGGCAAAACCAAAATTTCTTTCGAAGGCCGCTGGGGGATCAACCAGGTTGGGCCTTATCAGTACGATAAAATTTCCAATCCGAAAGATATTTACGAACATGCCTGGCAGGCGATTTACAACTCGGCCCGTTTTGGCGTAGCCGGTTCAGGGATTTCAAAAAATTATACCACCAACGTACAGAACCCGAACATGTCGCACGAGGCTGCTGCACAGTTTGCCAGCGAGCACCTGTTCAACTATACCGGTTCTATGACCTCATTCTCGCGCAACGCGTTGGGTAACTGGATGCTGTATAAAGTTCCGGGAGCAGTTTACACTCCAACCGGTACAGGCGCAACCGCCAGCGCTACCATGACCGGCGCTTACCTGGTCAACACCGACGGGAAACTGAACCCGAATGCCGAATTGCTTTTTAACGACAATTACGATCAATATTTACTGGAAGACAGATTTCGTCAGGAATACAACGTTTCGGCAACCGGCGGAACCGACAAAGTGGATTATTTTCTTTCGCTGGGTTACCTGGAAGATCCTTCCTATATCCGCGGTTCGAAATTTGGCCGTTACAACGGACGTTCCAACATCAACGCCAAATTGTACGACTGGTTGAAAGTAGGGGCCAACGTAGCCTATTCGTGGCGCGAAACCCAATCGCCGGCAACCCGTTACGGACGTAACCCCGGCTCGGCTGTGGCCAACCCGTTCCGTTTTATTAACGGTCAGAACCAGTTGACCCAGTTGTATGCCCACGATGCCGATGGAAACTATATTTACGAAAATGGCGAAAAGAAAGTACATGTAAGAGCAGGCGATACTTATTCTCCGCTTGGGCTGACCACAACGTCCCTTTCTTCCACCAATATCCTGAAAATGCTGGACACCGATATGGACCTGAGAAAATCAAGCGATATCGTTACCCGTTCGTATGCTGAAATCAAATTGATGAAAGATTTGACTTTCACCACCAACCTCGGGTTGGAAAAATACCACGAAACCCGTACCCGTTACTGGCAGAGTGAAACCGGTCAGGCAGCCGGAACCGGCGCTTTTGGGAAAGTTTACCAGAACGTGACCATTCTGAATACCCAGCAGTTATTGAATTACAACCGCGATTTCGGTAAACACCATGTGGATGCCATGGCTGGCCACGAATTCAATAAATATCATTATGAAAATCTGAACTATAACTCGGCTTACGAGTTGATTCCGGGTTTTGTAACTTTCGCCAACTTTGTGGGCCGTTACACCGGTGGTACATTCTCGTCGCCCGGTGGTGGTGAAAACAAAAATGCCATGGAAAGCTACCTTGGCCGTGTGAATTACAGCTACGACAATAAATATTATGCCGAGGCTTCGCTCCGCCGCGACGGTTCTTCCAAATTTAAATACGAAGAAAACCGCTGGGGTACATTCTGGTCGGTAGGCGCTGGCTGGAGGGTTACCGGTGAAAGTTTTATGGAAAATACCAAAGAATGGCTGGACAACCTGAAAGTAAGGGCTAGTTACGGGGTCATTGGGAACCAGAATGGTATTGGAAACTATTCCGGCTATCAGACCTGGGGCTATGGGGCTACTTATACTTCCACTACGGGTGGTAACGGTATTCCGGCAACATTTACTCTTTCACAGGGTGGTTTCCCCAACGATGCATTGACCTGGGAAAATACGCATACTTTCGATATTGGCGCCGATTTCAGCATGTTCAACCGCGTTCATGTTACGTTCGATTTCTTCAACAAACTGACCGTAAATGCTATTTGGGATCAGCCCATTGCTTACTCTCTGGGACAGGCGAGCCTGGCCAAAAACTCGGCTAAAATTCAGAACCGGGGTTACGAAGCAGAACTGGGTGTTGACATCATCAAGAAAAAAGATCTCTTCTGGTCGGTTTCAGTAAATGCTGCCCATTTCAAAACCACACTCAAGAAGGTTCCCCAGGGGGTTGGTTCACCAGCGCTCGACGGAAACTGGACAGCCAATGCTGATGCATGGTCGATTGCCGGTTCGGGTACTTCTTCCAATGTTACTTACCTGCGCGGTATCGGGAAAGATTACTATAACATGTATTTATTCAAATATGCCGGTGTAGATCAAAATACCGGGTTGCCGCTCTTCTATCATAAAGTGACCGAAGCCGACCATACCAACGGTTTATATAACGATGTTGCAGTGGGCGGCGATGCCAAAACCACCAACTATTCAACGGCTTCACGTTATGAATTGGGCAGCGCTATACCTGATCTGATTGGCGGTTTCAACACCACGTTCCGGTATAAAAATTTCGACTTCAACGGAATGTTCGCCTTCCAGTTGGGTGGTAAATTCTACAGCAATGAATACGGGAACGGGATGTACCGCAGCGACAACGTTGGCGGATGTTTATCAGCCGAATTGATTGGCAATACCTGGACCCCGGAAAACACGAATGCCAAATTCCCGATGGCAATGTACGGAAACACTTACGGTGACGGTTCCACTTTCGGAAGCTGGCTTTACACCGATATGGCCCTGTTCAATGCTTCTTACCTGAATTTCAAAAACGTAACCCTGGGTTACACCCTGCCCGGCAATTTGCTGGAAAAATACAAAATCAGCGCTTTACGCCTGTATGTTTCGGCTGACAACCTGTTTATGATTACTTCACACTCGGGCATTGACCCGCGTATGTCGCTGGTTGGCGGTCTGGATGTTGGTGCTTATGCATTCCCGTCCATGCGTACCATTTCTTTTGGTGTAAACTTTGATTTATAATAAACATTAAAAAACAATTGATATGAAAAATTATATAATTGGAATTGCATTACTAGCGGGCATGCTTTTCTTTTCATGTGCCGATGAGTTGGATATTACACCTCCGAATTCCATTACAACCGAGCAGATCAAGGAGATGCTGGCATCGGGTGATACCACTAAAATTAACCTGATTATGTCGGGGATGGCCAATAATATGCCGCAACTGTTCAACGCCAGCGGTATCAGCGGCGCCGGAACCGCTGACGGTCGGTACCGTTCGTGCCAGGGGCTGGATGCCATGCGTAACCTCGAAGGGAATGACATCATTTTTGGTGGAAAAAACCTGGCCATTTTTGGTTCCGACGAATATTATCTCCGTGATTTTACTTCAACGGCAGTCGATAAAAACGTTGTGTACTGGCACCATTACTGGACCATAATCACCACGGCAAACAAAATGCTGTATTACCTCGACGACGAAACCGTGGGAAACAGCCCGAAACTGAAAGAGTTCAAAGCCAGGGGTTTGGTTATCCGCGCCTATGCTTACAGCTACCTGATGGAAAACTACCAGGATGCGTTTCTTCAGGGTGGAAAAGACAAACCGGGCCTGATGCTGTATGATTACTATTCGCCACAGCAGCCATATAAAGCACGTGCTACATCGACCGAAACCTACGAATTCATTAAAAATGACCTGAAAACTGCTATTCAGTTGCTTCAGGGCGCTGGCATCGGTTATACTTCGAATCTGACCGATATCGATTTGGCTGTCGCTCATTTTATCCTGGCACGCGTATCGCTGATTACCGGCGACTGGACAACTGCCATTTCAAGCTGCGACGCTATTTTAAGCAAATACCCCACGCTGATGGGAGAAAATGTTTACGGCGGTGTTAATAATGTAGGTACAGCCACCGATCCTGAAATCCGTCCGGAAACCAACGGATTCCTTTACAACAATGTGAACCCCGAAGTCATCCTGGGATGGCCGGTGGGTCAGGCTTTAACGGCACATAATAGCTGGATGAACCCGTTTGGCGAAGGCAACGGCGGATTGGGCGAAGGTTATGCCCGTATCGACAACCGGTTGTATGAAAAAATTGACAACAGGGATTACCGTAAAAATTGTTTTATGGCAACTGAATTTGGCGACTATTCCTATCCGACCAATGCCACCGTACGTTTGATTCCGGCTTATACCAACCTGAAATTTGCAGCTACTCATGGTATTGGCACAAATGACAAGAAAAATGTGGGAACGGTTACCTGTTACTACATGCGTTCGTCGGAAGTGTTGCTGATGAAAGCTGAAGCCCAGGCTCAGGCCGGAAGTTCGAGCGAAGCCAAAGCAACCCTGAACCAGTTGCTGGCTGCCCGTACCAAATCAGGCGAAACTCCGTTAACCTGCGACACCTATTCGTCAATGGCCGGTTTGAACGCTTTGCAGATGGTACAGTTGCAAACCCGCATCGAGTTGTGGGGCGAAGGTGGCCGCGAATTCTTCAACAACAAGCGTTGGGGAATCCCCGTTGATCGTACTTCTTCTTCCAACCATGTGGATAAAGGTACCTACCCCGTATCGAAAATGACACTTCAAATCCCGGAAGAGGAAATGTTGTACAACCCTCTTTGCGAACAGAACTAAGAGATTTCTTTTGTAAATATTATTATAAAGGGCGGAGCATTGTGCCCCGCCCTTTTTTTCTCTTAACACGATATTTTTTGGACTTCAGCAATAAATACTGAACTCCCTGAATAGCGTGCCGTGGTTTCTTATTACCACCATCAAACCAATAAAACGAAAACGAATGAGCTCATTGTCAGGCAGTAAATTGACAATTATCCTGATGTTTCTTTTGCTGGGCATTATTTCCTGCTCGGAAAAGGCCGAATTAAAACACCGGTTGATTCACAACAACGACGGCACCGACGCGCTTGGAAATTACTGGTTCCACAAACGGCCGCTGAGCGTGGACGACATCAATACGTATGTCGATAAGGTTTCCGGTTCGCAGGTTACCACTTACATGATGTGCAGCGGAAGCGATTTTTTGTATTACCGTTCCAAATACGGCCGTGTTTTTGGCGACGACCTGGGCGGGACTCTTGACTGCGGCTGCGATACCGTCACGTATAACCACATTCACCGCTTTTATCAAAACTTCCTGAACCTCGAAAAAGAGGGGACCGACCTGATTGCCGCTTCACTGAACCGTGCAAAGGAAAATGGGTTGGAAGCTTTTATTACCTACCGCATGAACGACCTCCACTTTAACGATACCACCACACACTGTCCCATTGTTTACACCGATTTTTGGTACAGCCATCCCGAATTCTGGCTGAACGACCAAACTCCG
>CAZHKI010000005.1:17889-21625 GCA_964533365.1 uncultured Maribellus sp.
AACTGGCCATCATTTCCGAACAACTTGAAAAATATGATATGATCGATGGTTTCGACCTCGACTTTATGCGTTTCATTGTATATTTCAAAATGGGCGAAGGCCGCCAAAATGCCCCGCTCATGACCCAACTGGTAAAAGATATCCGTGCGAAAGTGGACGAAGTATCGGCCCGCCGCGGAAAAAAAATATTGCTCTCGGTACGGGTTCCTCCAACCCTGGAAGCCTGTCTCGACAAAGGCCTGGATGTTCAGGAATGGGTGAAGCTGGGCTTAATCGACTTTGTCAGCATTGGCATCCACTGGTTGGGCGATCCGTCGCTGCCTGTGGCAAAATTTATTGAAGAACTGAATGCGCCCCATATTCCGGTTTATGCCTCCATCGACGATGGCGGTTACCGCCCGCGCGAAACCTTCTCTCACGGCATGTTCCGGGGAATGGCATCCCACATACTCGCCCAGGGCGCCCACGGAATATACCTGTTCAACCAGTATTACGGGGCGTTTTATTCCGAATTTGACGGGCAGTTGCAACTGGAAGAAGGCGGACAGGTTTGCCGCGTGATGATGCCACTGCTGCTGCAGGAACTGGGATCGCCCGAAACACTTGAAAATCGAAACAAAATATACTGTCTCAGCGACAGTTCCGAAGAGTACGGTATTAAACCCATTTCGCCGCTACCGCTGAACGTTGTAAATGAACAGTTCTCGGAAGCTGAAATTTTTATCGGCGACGATCCGGGGAAAACACCTCCCGAAGAAGTAATCCTTTTCTTCCGGCTCAGCCAGGCTTCCGGTTTGGAAATCAGGGTAAACGGGATAAAAACCGAAACGGAGAAACCGGAATATGTTTCGCTGTACGACCGCGCACGCGGATTAACCGGAAGCGAAATACAATATGCTTTTCAGGTTCCGGCTGGCAGCCTGAAAAAGGGATATAACACGGTCGGGTTCAAAGCAAAAGAACCTGGAATGTTCCGGGTAAAACGCCTGGAAATAGCCCTGAAATACGGGGATGTTGAAACAAATGGATATTTTTAAAACAGTTAACATGAAAAGAAGAAGTTTCCTTATTCAGGGGGCAGCCCTTACTGCCGGATGCATTGCCGCCGGACCATTTCCGGTTTTTGGAATGAATGCCGCGAAAACGGAAGACCAGGTTTTATCGGCCCGCGAGTTGTACCGGTTGTTTCAGAACCCTGATTCCAAATACCGGCCGTTTGTGCGGTGGTGGTGGAATGGCGACAAGGTGGAAGCTGCTGAGTTGATCCGCGAATTGCATTTGCTGAAAGAAGCCGGTGTTGGCGGCGTTGAAATTAACCCAATTTCATTTCCACGAACTGGCGACGACATGGGCAAAAAATCGCTGACCTGGCTGAGCGACGAATGGATTGACATGTTGCAGGTTACCTTTGCCGAAGCCAAAAAACTCGATATGACCTGCGATTTGATTGTTGGTTCGGGGTGGCCTTTTGGCGCCGAAATCCTCAAAGACGACGAGCGGGCGCAGGTGGTCATCATTTATGCTGAAAAGCTGGAAGGCCCGGTTACTTTTGAAAGTTCGCAATTCAATATTTTCAAAAATGTCGATCCGGGAGTTACCGATCCCTGCCCGGGACGGACGTTTGAAATGCTTTCGCTGAAACTGGTACCCGAGCCCATGTCGGGACTTGACCAGGTGATCGATCTTTCGGATAAATGCAACGACCCGATTATCCGTGTTGATATTCCCGAAGGAAAACATGTGTTTTATGCGCTGGTGAAAGTCAATTCGTTTGCCAGTGTAATCAATGGGGCGCCTGGTGCTGCCGGCCCCATTCTCGACCACATGAACGCAGCGGCTGTCCGGAAATACCTCGACCATATGTCGGATACCATTCAGAAAAAAACCGGGCCGCTCTCCAACCATCTGCGGGCTTTCTTTACCGATTCGATGGAACTGGAAGGCTGCAACTGGGCCGCCGATTTGCCCGAAGAATTTCAGAAACGGCGCGGATACGATTTGATGCCGTACCTGCCATTTACCATGTTTAAGGTCGGGCGGCTCGGTGCAGTGGTCGATGATAAATATGGGGTGGAAAAAACACCGGAATTCGCCGAAACCGTAACCCGTGTCCGGTTTGATTTTGAACTCACCAAAGCTGAATTATTATATGAACGGTTCACCCGGGTTTACCTGCAGTGGTGCAAAGACCAGAATGTAAAATCGCGGGCGCAGGCTTACGGAAGGGGATTTTTCCCGCTGGAAACCAGCCTGGGTTACGACATTCCCGAAGGTGAATCGTGGACAACCAACTGGCTGCGGCACCGGCTGGGCGAAGAAATGTCGGACGAAGATTACCGCCGCGGTCGCGGTTACACCATGATCAACAAGTACGTGTCGTCGGCAGCCCACCTCACCGGAAAACGGATTGTAAGCTGCGAGGAGATGACCAATACCTACCTGGTGTTCAATACCACCCTCGAACTGCTGAAAATCGGTTCCGACATGAGTATCATGTCGGGGATTACGCATTCGGTATGGCACGGTTTTAACTACTCGCCGCCCGATGCGCCGTTCCCCGGCTGGGTACAGTATGGCTCGTACTATAACGAAAAAAACAACTGGTGGCCTTATTTCAGATACCTGAACGATTACAAAGCCCGGATTTCGTCGTTGCTGCAACATACCGACATGTACACCGACATGGCCATCCTGCCGGCAAATTACGATATGTGGGGCGAAATGGGCGTACAAACCGATCCGTTCCCCGAAAAACTGAATATTCCCTACACATCGATCATCTGGGAATCGATCAACAAAAACGGGGGAGCTGCCGATTATACCACCGAAATTATCATTAACGACTCGCAGGTAAAAAACGGGAAACTGTGTTACGGGCCTAAAAAATACGGCACCCTTTTCCTGCCCGAAGTAACCAGCCTTTATCCCGAAACGCTGCAAAAATTGTATGACTTTGTTGCTACCGGTGGCCGGATTTTCTGTATTGAAAAGTATCCCGAAAAATCGCCGGGTTTAAACGGCTTCAGGGAAAACGACCAGAAAGTTGCCGCGTGGGTCGAAAAGCTCAAAGCCTTCCCCGACCGGTTTATCCTGGTGAAAAAACCGGAAGACAACCGTTTTCTGGAATGGTACCGGGATATCATGGTGCAGTATAAAATTCAGCACTATCTGGAAATCGAAAAACCGGACCGCTTTTTTATGCAGAACCGGTATCAGTCGGACGATAAGAGCGAAATTTTCCTGTTTGCCAATGCCCACATGCACAACGGGCATAAAACAAACATCACCTTTTCAAAAGAGATCACCAAAGGCCGCAATCCGTGGATTTGGGATGCTGAAAGCGGCGAACGTTACCGGATAAACCTGAAAGACGGTGTTTTCAGCCTGACCTTGGGGCCTGCCCAGTCGTGCATCGTGGTATTCAGCAACGATAAAAATGGCCAGGAATGGTCGCCGGTTCCGGCTGCCGGTACCGAAAACGTAACGCTCGGCAATGGCTGGGATGTGGAATTGCGCCACAGCCGCGAAGATTGGGTGAAAACCACCCGGATGGATGAACTGAAAGACCTGAAAGACACCGAATTTGTTGATTTTACCGGTACGGTTGTTTACAAACAAACCGTGGAAGTCGGGCCGGTTAAACCGGTTTACCTGAACCTGGGAAAAGTCTGGGGAGTTTCAGAGCTGTTTGTCAACGGGAAATCATGCGGTGTAAAATGGTACGGAAACCGCATTT
>CAZHKI010000006.1:0-12853 GCA_964533365.1 uncultured Maribellus sp.
CCGCCAAAGGTGGCCACAATGCCGAAAGTCACAACCACAACGACCTGGGAACCTGTGTGCTCTATTTCAACGGCAACCCTTGTCTTGTTGATATTGGCCGCGAAACTTACACTGCCAAAACCTTCAGCGGCCGGCGCTACGAAATCTGGACCATGCAGAGCCAGTACCACAACCTGCCTAAAATCAACGGAGTCGATCAAAAAGAAGGCCGCCAATTTGTAGCCTCCAATTCAAATTTTACTGCCGATGCTAAAAAAGCCACTTTTTCGACCGATATTTTTAAAGCCTATCCCGAAGAAGCTCAGGTTAACAAATGGGTTCGTTCGTACACTCTGGAACGCGGGAAGAAATTTGTTATAACCGACAATTACAATCTGAAACAGGTAGTGACACCTTCAACCCTGAATTTTGTAACCAGTTGTAACGTAACCGATACAGGGAATGGAAACATCAAACTCGAAGGTGAAGGTTTCACCTTAAATATGGCTTACAATTCCAAAAATTTGACACCAAAAATTGAAGTTACGGAAATTGCCGACAATGGTTTAAAACGCTACTGGAGTAACATCACACGGATTGTTTTCACCATCAACAACCAGAAAACTACTGGCAAAAATGAAATAGTTATTACCGAGGCAAAATAAGAATGGAAAAATGAGTAACGATTTTATTAAGGCCGTTTTACTTCTTTGTATTGTTTTACCCGTGATTTCAGGTTGTACAAAAAATGAACCTGTTATTCCTTACATTTCCAAACAGGAACAGCAGTACATTATTGAAACGGCCACGGCGTATCTCGACAGTTTGCCGGTAACTGTAACGGCCTCATTTTGCGAACGCAGCGCGGGCGGCCTGCACGATTTTTATTCGGAGGGCGATTACTGGTGGCCCGATCCTGAAAATCCAGGCGGGCCGTACATTCAGCGTGATGGTGAAACCAATCCGGAAAACTTCGTGGATCACCGGCTGGCGATGATCCGGCTGAGCCGCATCGTGGGGATGCAAACTTCGGCCTGGCTGTTAACCGGCGATAAGAAATTTGTGCAGGCCACGCAAAAACACCTTGAAGCCTGGTTTGTCGATTCTGAAACCCGCATGAATCCAAGCCTGCTATACGTGCAGGCCATCAAAGGAAGGGTTACCGGACGCGGTATCGGAATTATCGATGCCATTCATTTGGTCGAAGTGGCCCGTTCCATCGAAATCCTCGATAAAAACAAGGTTCTGCCCGAAAAAACGATTGCCGGAATCAAATCCTGGTTTTCGGAATTTGTGATTTGGCTGACAACACATCCCTACGGAATCGACGAGATGAACGCTAAAAACAACCACGGCACCTGCTGGGTGATGCAGGTGGGAATGTTTGCCCGGCTGGTGGATAACACCGAAGTTCTGGAATTGTGCCGCGACCGTTTCAAAAATGTGCTGCTTCCCGGTCAGATGGCACCCGACGGTTCGTTCCCGCTGGAGTTAAAGCGTACCAAACCGTATGGTTATTCCCTTTTTAATCTCGACGCTTTTTATGCCACGGCTGAAATTCTTTCGGATGAAAATCAAAACCTGTATGAATTTTCAACACCCGAAAGATTGAATTTGAAAAAGGGCGCTGAATTTCTTTTTCCCTTTGTGAAAGACAAATCGGCCTGGCCGTATCCGCCCGATGTGATGTACTGGGATGAGTGGCCGGTCCGCCATCCGTTTTTATTGTTTGCAGGTAAGGTTTATAATAACGCTGATTACATCGAACTGTGGAAAACCCTGGATGGTTATCCTGAAACCGGTGAAGTTTTACGAAACCTGCCCATTCGGAACCCGTTGCTCTGGCTGATGGACAAACCCTGAAAAGCAGCGTTACCCGGGGAAAAAAGAAAGGGTTCCCGTTTCACAAGAAGTGGGAACCCTTTTTATTCAAACAGATTTTTTTTCGCTTAGAAATTGGTAAAATCCCATTTTCCGCGGATGGGGCGTGACAGCATCATGTTTGCCCAGTCGTCGCCGGTGAATTTTTCTGCTTTCGGATCCCACAGTAACGGGCGTTGCAGTTCGTAGGCGATGTTGGTGATGTTGCAAACCGAAGCGGTACGGTGGCCGATTTCCACATCAGATATGGGCTTGCTGCGTTTTTTCATGGCGTCCACCCAATCCTGGTAATGGTTGTCGCTGAAATAAACCCGTTTGTCGGTGGATTTCAGTTCGGCTTTTGCCAGGCTTTCATTGGGGAAAGTGCGCAAAAATTCGCGGCTGACTTCAATGCGGCCTTCGGTGCCGATAAACTGTACGGCATTGCCATCTTTCGGTCCGCCCCACAGTTTGTGGTTAACGCGCACGCCGTTGGCGTAAATCATGGTCAGTCCGTGTGTTTTGCCGGGTTCGCTGGGCGGCAAAAACTGAACCGGCCCAGAATCGTCCATATCGAGAGCCCACTGGGAAATGTCGAACATGTGTGCGCCCCAGTCGGTAATCAGGCCACCGCCAAAATCGCGGTAACCACGCCACCAGGCCCACGGGCCGTTGATGTCGGCCGGAGCAAGAATTTCGTTGAAACCCCGGTAGAGCGACGGGCCAATCCATTCGTTCCAATCCAGTCCTTCCGGAACTTCCTGTGTCGGAAGATCGCATTGTTTGATGGGTTCTCCCACGCTGACGTTAATTTCCTTGATTTCGCCAATGTATCCGTTGCGGACCAGTTCAACTGCATGACGGAAATCGCGCCACGAGCGTTGCATGTTCCCGGTTTGGAATACCCGGTCGTATTTGCGCGTGGCATTCACCATGGCACGGCCTTCGGCAACGGTAAGCGACATCGGTTTTTCGCAGTAAATGTCTTTTCCGGCTTTGGCTGCATCAACCACCATCTGGGCATGCCAGTGGTCGGGCGTTACCACAACAACGGCATCAATATCTTTTCTTTCCAGCATTTCGCGGTAGTAATGATAACTGTCAACCTTGGTGTTGACACCTTTTTTGGCGTTGTTTTCATTCGCTGCCATAGCCAGGGCTTCCAGTTTCTTTTTGTAAACATCGCAAACGGCAACAGCAACTGTTTCCTTGCATTTGCCAATACCGCCGAGTAGGGTATAAACCTGTTTGCCGGCTCCGATGTAACCGATATTTATCCGGTCGCTGGCGGCAATAAATCCGTTACCTCCCAAAACATGGCGGGGAACCACTGTTATGGCTGCTGCCCCTACCGCCGTTTTTCCAATAAAATTTCTCCTGTTCATTTTGTTCGTTTTTGTAAAAAAGTATGTATTGATTCATTTATTCTGTGTCGCGTAAAATTGGTGTTTTTTATTTTTTAATCAAAACGAAATAGTATTTCTTTCAAAATATTTGAGCGTTTTGGGCTCCGGTTGAATGAAAGATTTTCAGTTTTTTTTCTAAACTTAAAAAGCAGGCAGAAACTGCAGGTTTTTTCCTTAAATTTTGAATTTACAGGCGAACCAATGAACTTTACTGTTGCACGATTGCCTTTGCTGTCGATGGTTGCATTGTGTGGCGTTGGATAGCCCAATAGCAATGTGGTTTCTTTTCTTTTGTTCCAAAAGAGGCACAAGATACAATCTTGCGCCAGCGGGGGTTCGTATAGAAATAACAGGACACTGGAGGCTTTCTTTTTCATTTCAACCTGATTTGCTCTCATTCTGAACAAAATGAAATGAAGAATCTCATATAGAAAATGCTTTTTAGCCGCACAACAAATAAAACATATAGAATTATGCCCATTTGCACTTTTTTCCCTCAACCCTGAATCCCGCTCAACCTGCAGCTTTTTTTTTCGCCCCCAACCTGTCAGCGTTTGAAAAACCTGACAGCGTTAAACAACTGAAACGACTGAAACAACCCGGAACACCCGTATGATGAAACCGGGACAACTTTGAAGCGTTTCCAAAACCTTCAAGGTTTAAAACCGGAATAATTCCTCAATCCTGCATTCCCCGTCCGAACGAATTTATCCTTGCGGCGCCCGTCCGAACGGGTTCATCCAGGCGGGCCTGCCCGAACAGGTTTATACGGGCGGCGAATACCCGGGCAGCCTTTCAAAACAAAAAATTGGTCGCACCGCTTTTTTCACGCTTTCGCCTGATCCCCGGCATAAATGCCGGGGTTATTTACATCTAATCCCTTCGGGATTACCGGTCCAAATCCCGTGGGGTATTGAAAATTGAATATTGCTTATTGTCTATTGATTATTTTGCTCCGCTCAACTTACCGCTTTTACTTCGTGCCTTGGCGCCTTCGCGTGAGAATAAGTTTCCAGTCTCAGTCGTAGTTTCCAGTGGCTTGAGGCTCGTAGCTCAAAGCTCGCGGCTCGCAGCTTATTCTTGAAGAAAGTTTCCAGTCACAGTCGCAGTTTCTTGTTCACCCAACAGTATAAAGTTCTAAAAATGTAATACCTCAGAATCCGGTAATAATTGTAATTTCGGAGCTGTAAATTTGAAACGAAATTATTCATGAGTAAAACATACAACTGGGCTATTTTGGGCTGCGGTCGGATTGCCCGCAAATTCAGCAGCGACCTGAAATTTTTGTCCAACGCACGACGTTATGCTACGGCTTCGCGCGACATTCAGAAAGCAAAGGATTTTGCCTCCGAATTTGGTTTTGAAAAAGCGTTTGGCAGTTACGAAGAAATGCTGGCCGACCCGGCTGTGGATGCCGTTTACATTGCCACGCCCCACGCATACCACCACGACCATGCCCTGCTTTGCCTGCGTCACAAAAAGGCGGTACTGTGCGAAAAGTCGTTTGCCATCAACAAACCCGAGGTGGAGGAGATGATTGCCTGCGCCCGCGAAAACAACACCTTTTTAATGGAGGCTTTCTGGACCATGTTTCAACCCAGTTTCAACCAGGCTATGGAAATCATCCGCTCGGGCGAGCTGGGTGCCGTAAAAACCGTCCGTTCCGATTTTGCATTTCATGCCCCGTTCAATCCCGAAGGAAGGCTGTATAACCTGGCCCTGGGTGGCGGCTCGTTGCTCGATATTGGCATTTATCCCGTTTTTGCCGCACTCACGGCGTTAGGGAAACCCGACCGCATAAAAACCTTCGTTGATTTCAGTTCCACCGGTTCCGAAAAAAGCATCAGCATGATTTTCAAATACCGGAATGGCGAAATGGCGAACCTGACTTCCAGCTTCAGCGCATTTTCGCCAACCCAGACCGAATACTGGTGCGAGCGGGGCTACCTGGTTTTAAACCCGCGGTGGTTTGCGCCCACCAACATTACCCTCCGGCACGAAAACGGGGAAATTGAAACGTTTCATTCGGAACACAAAGATGGATTTGGCTATCAGTACGAAGCTGCTCATATGATGGAATGCCTCGACGCCGGTAAAATTGAAAGCGATAAAATGAGCTGGCAATTGAGTCTCGATTTGATGGAAACCCTCGATCGTGTCCGCATCGACGCCGGCATTTTTTTCGAAGATCACGACAAAAACCTGTTCGTCTGAAATGGTGTGGTTTTGTTAAAATTCATTTTCTAAAAACGTTACATTTTGGATTTTAAGCAACTAAAAAACGGGTTCGAAAACGAACTTACCGAAAATATCCTCCTGTCAACGGTTGGAATGCTTCGTACCACAACAGCAGAATGTGCCTGGAAATGATCCGGAGGATGGCGCCGTTTCTGTAATTGTTGTTACTTTTTTATAATTTAACGGTTCATTTTTAAATTAAAAACAAAATGACAGCGACAGAAATTTTGACTGAACTGAAAAAGATGGGTGACGATCAGACGAAAAAAACGCTCATGAAACATGGCGCGCGGGAACCTTTTTTTGGTGTGAAAGTAGCCGACCTGAAAAATATCCTCAAAAAAACAAAGAAAAACCACGAATTGTCATTAGAACTTTATGCAACCGGAAATTCGGATGCCATGTATCTTGCCTGTTTGATGGCTGACGAAACCAAAATAACGGAAGCCCAATTGGAAGAATGGGTTGACCAGGCTTACTGGTATTACCTCAGTGAGTTTGCAGTTCCGTGGATTGCTGCTGAAAGTCCATTTGGTTTTAAATTGGGACTGAAATGGATTGAGTCAGCGCACGAACATATTGCTTCGGCTGGCTGGGCTACTCTGGCTTATTTTGCAACTATAAATCCGGATGATAAACTGGATGTCAAAATTTATAATGAGTTACTTGAAAGAGTTGAATCCCGGATTCATGAATCACAAAACCGGGTTCGTTATGCCATGAATGGGTTTGTGATTGCTGCAGGTTCATCCGTTTGTGAATTGACTGAAAAATCACGCGGGGTGGCCGGCAAAATCGGAAAAGTTACAGTGGATATGAATGGAACGGCCTGCAAAGTACCGTTGGCAACCGAAAGCATCGGCAAAATCGCTGAGAAAGGGCAAATTGGTAAAAAACGAAAGTCAGCCCGGTATTAAACGAAACTTGATTCGTGTTTTCTATCCGAAGATTATTAACGATTTACCGCGTTAAACTCAGCAGCCCGTTGATAATGGTCAGCGGGTGGGGGGGATTTCCCGGGATGTACAAATCAACTTTCACAGAGTTGAGGATGTTCCGGTTGAGTGTGTCGTTGCCGGCAAAAATACCGCCGCTGATGGCGTCAACACCGCATAGGATGAACAGTTTGGGCGACGGGATGGCGTCCCAGGTTATTTTCAGCGCTTCGGCCATGTTTTCCGAAATTGGGCCGGTCACCACCAATCCGTCGGCGTGGCGCGGCGATGCTACAAATTCGAACCCGTAACGCCCCATGTCGAAGTTGGCGTTGCTGCATGCATTCAGTTCCAGTTCGCACGAATTTTCGCCCCCGGCCGAAACCTGCCGCAGTTTCAGCGACCGCCCGAAGGTGGTTTTTATCGTTGGATCGATAACCGACGAATCCACTTCGATTTTTCGGGTTTCTCCTTCCCTGATCACCAGGTTCTCCGGCCTGTTGGACGAAATTTTATGATCGTTGGTAAACCGGATTTTCTCCGGGAAACGGAAAGCACATTCGCCGCAGAAATTGCACCGGGCCAGGTTAATGGTAACCGGGTTGGCTGAAATGGCGCCCAGCGGACAGCAGTTAACCAGCGCGGTTTCATCCGTCTTTTCCAAACTGATTTCAGGCCTCCCGCGAAAAGGAGAGGGAATTTCGGCGGTAGTAGGGTCGGGGATAAACTGTTTGCCGTTGTGTTTTATGATTTTTATTTCCTGTAACATCGTTTGATTTTTTAAAGATCGTACCCGCAATAGCTCAGATTGTAACTTTTGTTATTGATGGGAAAGTCTGAAATTTCGAGGTTTCGCAGCGACAGTTCCAGCGCTTTCCAGTTGTGCATCGATGGATCTTTTATTTTGTACATGACCAGTTTGCCTTTTGAATCGGTTACGGCAGCATGACAGATTTCGCCACGCCAGCCTTCGGTGAGCGAAATGGCCAGCGTGGAAGGTTTTAGTTTGATTTCGGTTGGCGGCGGCGGCGATGGAATCAGGAAATCCTCGTTGTTCAGCACATCGCGGAGCCAGGCCAGCGATTTTTTTATCTCTTTCCGTCGGAGTAAAAAGCGCGAGAAAACATCGCCGCGGGGCAGTATTATCGGGTCGTACAAATATTTGATGTAAGCCCGCGAGGGGTGCGACTGACGGATATCCCGTTTTACATTGGCCATCCGGGCCACCATGCCCACAGCACCGATTTTACGCGCCTGTTCTTCGGAAATGGCGCCAATTTCGTCGAAACGGTTTTCCACGCTGGGCATCCGGTAGGTTTGGTGGGCCAGTTCCACAAACGGTTTTTCAAATTTCAGCAGGACTTTCAAAAAATCGTTTCTCAGTTCGTTGGTGAACGGATGAAGCGAGCCGCCCACGCGGATCATGCTTTTCCCAAGCCTGTTGCCGCACCACGACTGGGTGGCATTGATGATGAGCGTGCGCAGAATGGCAAAAATACTGGCTCCGAGGTTGTAGGCCACATCGGTACACAGGGCGGCAATATCGCCGGTGTGAATGGCAATCCGTTCCATTTCCAGCGCGATGGCGCGTTCCACTTCGAGTTGAGTGGTGGTTTCAATGCCGGCCAGCGATTCCATTACCCGGGCAAATGTGAGGCTGTGGCCCACGGTGGTATCGCCCGCAATCGATTCGGCCACGATGTTCCGTTGAAGCAGGGTCTGCTTTTCGAGCATGGTCTGTTCAACGCCGCGGTGCTGCCAGCCAAGCTGAATTTCGAGGTGCAGCACATTTTCGCCATTGCAGATGAACCGGAAATGGCCGGGTTCGATAATGCCGGCATGGACCGGCCCGACGCCTACTTCGTGTAGCTCGTTGCTTTCAATCCGGTAAAATGGGTAGTTGCTGATTTCCCGGCTTTTATCGGCGCGGTTGTGGGCGTAACGCACCGGTTTCAGCCACGGGTGCCCCGGAAAGGCAATGCCGTAATTTTCATGAATTTCGCGTTCGAAAATATGCAAAGCCGGAATCTGCGGCGTTAACGAAGCCAGTTCCTGCCGCCCGGTTTTTGGCAAAACGTGCGATAAAACGTAAATCCGGCTGGTGGAGTCGCAGGCCACGATGGCAAAAAATTTCAATTCGTTTTCGTGCGGAAATGCAAAATAGGCAGTACAGTGGTTTTCATTTTTTTGTAGCAAATCCACCATTTCAGCACAAAATTCTGTATACCCAAGAACCGGAACCGATTCTGTATCAATGGAGTTGTTGTTGGGGAGAATGCCATATTTTGGGTTAGGTATAATCATATCCGATCAGTTTAAAAATTGAATGGCCTGGTGAATCAGATCAGTTAAAATCAGGGGTGGATTTAATCCAATGTAGATTACCAGGAAAAAAAGAACATACTGCGAAACGGTTTCGAATCGGTTGACCATGACAGCTTCGGGTTTGAAATTCTCGGGCAGCGGGGCAAACAGCAAATGCATGGTTTTCGAAAGGATTACGTAAATGATGATGGTCAGCAGAATGAGTACAATGATGGCTGTGATGATGTACCCGCTGGTAAAAAGCGCCTTAAAAATGAGGAATTCGCTGATGAAGAGCCCCGAGGGCGGAATGGCGGTAATGGAAATGATTCCCAGTATAAAAGCCAGCGCACCAACACTGTTTAGCCGGAAATAATTGCCGGTGTCTTTGATCCAGCCGCTGTGAAAAAATGCCCTGACCTGGCCAAACTGGAAAAACAGCCCGCCTTTGACCAGCGTGTGGAACACCAGATGCAGCAGCGCGGCATAATATCCGGGTTTCCCAACCGAAATGGCAATCAGGATCAGCGCCATGTGTTCCATGCTCGAAAAAGCAAACATTCTTTTGTAGCGCTTAATGCGGAACAATTGGATGGCAGCCAGCGAAATGCTGATAAGCCCGGTAACCAGGAAAACGTTTTGTGCCCAGGCGTTCAGTTCCGTTTGGTTGATGATGGAATAAATGCGGAAAATGGCTACAAACCCGGCATTAACCAGCGTGGTCGAAATAATGGCGTTAACGGGCGAGGGGGCTACTGTTTTGGCGTCGATGGTGGCGGCAAAAAGCGGAAATACATTCAGCTTGGCGCTGTAACCGGTAAGAATGAGGATAAAGCCGGTTTTCAGGAAAAAGGGATCCATTTCGGAAGCTACTGAAGCAAGGTAAGATACCGACAGGTTTGCCCCTTCGCCCGATTTGGCCTGTGTGGCCAGGATTAATATTCCCAAAAAGGCGATGGCGATACCCACCGACGAAAGAAACAGGTACTTCCAAGCAGCTTCCAGGGGAGTTTCGTACCGGTTGTGGTAAATCAAAAAGCTGACACACAGGGTTGTTATTTCAATGCTTACCCACATTACCACAATGTTTTCAGCAAAATAAACCGATGAAATGGCCGTGGACAAAAGAACCATGGTCCCGGCAAAGGTCGATTCTTTGCGGCGATCGCTAACATGGCGGCGGAAATAAAGATTGGAATGAAAAATTGCCGGAACCAGCAGGATGCTCAACAGTGCGTTTAACAGCACGGCCAGGCTGTCGAAACGGAAATACACCGAATCCCATGAATTCAGGTTCTGCCACGAATAGCCGGTTAATACAATATGGAGCAGTACAAATAAAACGCTTCCAGCGGCCATCATTTTCCTGTTGGGAAAGGAAAAAATCAGCAAACTTAGCAGCAGCGCTATACCGAAAAAAAGGAATATCATCATTGCTTTAATCTTTTAGTTTGTTCAGACTGCTGACTGAAATATCGTCGAACGTGTCGCGGATTTTATTCATGAAAACGCCAATAACCAGTACGGCAATCAGCACGTCGAGCAAAACCGCGAGGCTTACCATAAATGGCATTTCGCTCCCCACAGCCAGCGACAATAAAAAAGTGCCGTTCTCAATGATTAAAAAGCCAACCAGGTGGCTGAAAATATTTTTGTGGATGATGATAAAATACATTCCCCCGATAACCGTGGCCAGTGCCACTGTAAAAAACCGAAGCTGAATGATTTCGTTGTCGATTTTGTAGCTAATCAGGAAACTGATGATCAGAATGGCCGAAATGATGATGAGCGAATAGAAAACTGGCACTTTACTTTCGTGGACCCGTTTTAACTGGTTTTTATACCTCAAACGATCGAGAAACCAGGGAATAACCACACCTTTTACCACCAGCGTCTCCAGCAGGATGAGCACCAGTCCGACCGGCTGGATGTGCAGGAGGTTGTTAAAGGCAATGCCAAACAGCAACACCCCCTGGATGGAAAGCAGCCAGATAAATTTCGAAACCCTCTCGGAAAGAAAGAAATATACAAGAGTAGCTGCAAACAGGACTATGAGAACAATAACCATAATTAATCCAATAAAATTATTTTTCCGGTAATGATTAAAACCGACAGGAACCCGACAATGGCCAGGGCTGTCAGCGATAAAATCCACTGCGCATTTTTTGCCATTTTGTTCCGCGCCCTGAACGACTCCAACGCACCGACCGATACGGCGAAAACCAGTTCAATCAGTACAAAAATCACCAGTTGCGCTGCGAAATAGTTTTGCATGGGCAATATGAAATTGAAAATCAGCGCGCCGTAAATGGCAAATTTTAATCCGTTGCCTAATTGGATCAGTGCCAGGTCGAATCCGCTGTAATCCAGTACCATCACTTCGTGTACCATGGTCAGTTCGAGGTGGGTTTTGGGGTCGTCAACCGGTAGCCGGCTGTTTTCAACCATGGCAATCCATAAAAAAATATAGACTGCCAGAAGGGCTATCAGGTACGATAATTCCGATTCGATGTGCAGGTTGTTGAACAAATCGAAAAACGAGGTGTGGTTGGTGAGCAATGCCATGGACGCAATGACAATAAAAAAGGCCGGTTCAACCAGCAGCGAGTAGAAAGCCTCGCGGTTGGCGCCCATTCCTTCAAATCCGCTGCCGGTGTCCATGGCAGCTGCAATCATCATGAATTTCCCGAATGCCAGCAAATAGGCAAACAATACAAAATCGCCCTCGAACGACAGTAACGCCCGGTGGCTTCCCAGTGGGATAAAAAGCAGGGCCATAAAAATGGTGGCAAAATAAATGATCGGAGCCACCTGGAAAATCCAACTCGTGGTGGCGCTGAACACATTTCCTTTTCGAAATAACCGGATATTGTCGAAAAAAGGCTGCAGAACCGATGGCCCTTTTCTCCCTCCGATTTTTGCCTTGGTGAGTGCAACCACTCCCGGAAAAAGAAGGCTAATAAATACAATTACAATCGGATTTAAAACCATTTTAAATGATGTTAAAAATCGTAAGAATCAGAATTAACGCCAAAAACACAATGGCATACAATAAATAATGCTGAATGTTCCCGGTTTGAAATACCGCAATTTTTTCGAGAAACTGCAAAATTTTTCCGGTTGGTTTGGTAACCAGCCACTCTTCGAGCGTGTCGTCCGAATGAGTTTCGAACGAACGGGGTTCCGGGAAAATTTCATCTTTCTCAATTTTTTTGAACTGTTTCCGGATTCCGGTGATGTAGCGGGCCAGGTTCCCGATGTAATCGGCATACGACGTTGCAGTGTACTGATGAACGGCAGGATCGGCGGCGGAGTAACCGCATCCCCAGGTGGGGCCGGTTTCCTCCGTTTTGTTTTTGGTGACAGTTTTGCGGACAATCCATAAGCCGGCAACCAGCAAAATAAAAATCCCGAGTGAAACCGAAATGCCCTGGAGCGACGGTGTAATTTCAGCCAGCGCCGAAACATCGGGCGTAAATACGGAAACCATTCCGGCCAGCGGTTTCAGTACCAACACGGGCAAAATGCCGATAGCGACAATAAAAAATCCGGAAATATATTTCGGGAAAAGCATTCCTCCCTCCACTTCACGCGCATCCCGGACTTTGTGGCTTCGTGGGTTTCCCAGAAAAATGATGCTGAATACTTTGGTAAAGCAGTACAGCGCCAGCCCGCCAATGAGCACCAGCCCGGCAATTCCGCCCAACAGCAGCAAACTCAGCGACAAATCGCCCGAGTGAAGTTCTTTGAACATTCCCACATAAATCAGAAATTCAGAAATGAATCCGTTAAACGGCGGCAAACCCGAGATGGCAACCGATCCTAATAAAAAGAAAATGGCGGTTTGGGGCATCTTTTTTATCAGTCCGCCCAACTGCTCAATATTGCGGGTATGGGTCTGTTTGTAAATATTTCCGGCCGAAAAAAACAGGAGCGACTTAAACAGCGCGTGGTTGAGAATGTGATGAAAACCGCCGGCAAATCCCAAAACCGTCAGCGTTGGGTTTTCAGTGGCCAGTCCAATCACTCCCACGCCAATTCCCATCCCGATGATCCCGATATTTTCGATGCTGTGGTAGGCCAGCAGTTTTTTGATGTCGTGCTGAACAATAGCCAGGGTTACGCCCAGTA
>CAZHKI010000006.1:12863-18331 GCA_964533365.1 uncultured Maribellus sp.
AATGAAATAATCAGTAAAAATATTCCGATACCCAGCAGATCGGTGTGTATGGTTGTGAGCACACGGATAATGCCATAAATTCCCATTTTTATGATTACGCCGCTCATGATTCCGGAAACATGCGAAGGTGCAGCCGGGTGAGCATGGGGCAACCACGTGTGCAGCGGTATAAATCCCGCTTTGATTCCAAAACCAGCAAAAAAAAGCAGGAATAGCGGGAAAACCGGCTGGGTACTGAAATAGCTTTGCAAACTCCCGAATCCGAGGGGTTCGCCGGTTACGACGGAGGAAATTAAAAAAGCAGCGATCAAAAATACAAAAGCAATGTGCATTTGAATGATAAACCGGATGCCTGCTTTGATGGTTTGTGGTTTTTCCGATTCGAAAATCACCAGAAAAAAAGCTGCCACCGACATCAGTTCCCACACAATCAGAAAACTGACCCCTTCGCGGAGCGATAATACCAGCAACATGGACCAATGCATGACAAGCAAACTGAAAAAGTGCAATGCAAATTCGGTTTTGGTTTTTTTCTCCGAGTAAGGCGCCAGATATCCTTTCGAATAGAGCAGGCCGGTAAAAATAATCAGGTTGACCGTGAGCATGAAAAAGGCTGAAATCTGATCAATTACAAAAACAAGTTCATTGCCTAACAAACGGGCAAAACCAATCTCCAGCGGGTCACTTGAAATAAAAGCCTGGATGGCTGCATATCCAGAAACCAGAATTAAAATAGAATCGATAAAAAGCGTAACCGGAAAATGAAACTTTTTGGGGATGAAAAACAATCCGATACACATCAGGATAAAAGCAAAGAAAACAACCGGCATGATATTCATATTAATCTCCCGGTAAAATTACATTATTCTTAAAAACCGAAGAAAAATATCCGTTTTTTTGCCTGAATTACTCTCCGAACTTAATATACGTGCCTGCTTAATAAAGCGAATTAATGAACATTTGATAATGTAATGTTTTTAATGAGTATAAATATTGAAGTTCTATAGCTTTGTTTTTCAAATGATTGTTTCATTTTTTCTTTACGTTGTGATAACATTGGGACATTAATTGGACCCATATTTATTTCAACTCGTAAAACCTCTAAATTTGCGCCTCGTTTTGTAAAAAAGTCTGAAAATGGAACGAATATTTAAACCCAAGTTTTTTAGTGTTTTAAAAGAAAATTATACCCGGAAACAGTTTACCACCGACGCCCTGGCCGGGATTGTGGTCGGGATTGTGGCATTGCCGCTGGCCGTTGCATTTGCTGTGGCCTCGGGGGTTTCGCCCGATAAAGGATTGATTACGGCCATTGTTGCCGGTTTCCTGGTTTCGGTTTTGGGCGGAAGCCGTGTACAGATTGCCGGGCCAACCGGTGCATTTATTGTAATTGTATATGGTATTGTTGCAAAATACGGGTTTGAAGGATTGCTGGTTTCCACTGTACTGGCGGGAATTTTTCTGATAGTTTTTGGCTTGCTGCGGTTGGGCACGCTGCTGAAATATTTTCCGCACCCGCTAGTGGTTGGGTTTACCAGCGGTATTGCCGTGGTCATTTTTTCAACGCAGGTAAAAGATGCACTGGGGATGGATATTGAAAACCTACCTTCGGGGTTTATTGAAAAATGGGGAGCTTATTTCAGCAATCTTTCCTCGGTGAATTTGTATGCGGTTGGAATCACCCTGACAACCATATTTCTAGTGGTTTTTTCCAAAAAAGTTGTTCAGAAAATTCCGGGTTCGATCATTGCCATTATTTTAGCAACTCTTGCCGTGCAGTTTTTTCAGCTTCCGGTGAGTACCATCGAAACTTTCTTCGGGGAAATTCCCACGTCATTTCATTTCGAAATGCCTAAAATTGATTTTGCCAACCTGGGTTACTATTTTCAGCCTGCGCTCACCATCGCGCTGTTAGGCGCTATTGAATCGCTGCTTTCGGCTGTGGTTGCCGACGGGATGATTGGCGGAAACCACCGTTCGAACACCGAACTCATCGGACAGGGGATTGCCAATATTGTCACCCCGTTTTTTGGCGGGATTCCGGCCACCGGAGCCATTGCCCGCACAGCAACCAACGTGAAAAACGGCGGACGGACCCCGGTCGCCGGGATTATACATGCCGTGACTTTACTGCTGATTATGTTGTTTTTTGGCCGCTGGGTAAAACTCATCCCCATGTCGTGCCTGGCTGGGATTTTAATCACAGTCGCATACAACATGAGCGAATGGCGTACTTTCCGTACCATTCTGAAAGCTTCGGTTTTCGATATACTGGTGTTGCTTTCCACTTTCTTTTTGACCGTGCTGGTCGATCTCACCGTAGCTATCGAAGTAGGAGTTGTGCTTTCGGCTATCCTGTTTATGAAACGGATGGCCGATATGGGCAAAACCATTCCTGCCCGAATCGATTCCGATGTTATTGAAGATTACTCAGTACTTCCCAAGGGAATTGGCATTTACGAAATCAGCGGGCCGCTGTTTTTTGCTTCGGCCAAGGAATTTTGCGAGGTATTGAAGTCGATGGGGTACGATTATAAAGTAATCATAATCAGGATGCGCCACGTACCTTTTGTTGATGCAACCGGGCTGGTTAACCTCAAGGAATCCCTGAAAATTATCAAAAAATCGGGGACGATGGTGGTGCTGTCGGGTGTTAACGAAACCGTGGAGGCCGACCTGAAAAAAGCAGAAATCAGCCGCATCATCCGCGAGGAAAATATTTTCAGCTCTTTCGACCAGGCCCTGGTTGGTGCAACCAACCTGCTGAAACAAATGAAAAAATAATTCCGGGATTTTTTCCTGCGAAATAATTCAACAGATAAAATGTGGGTGGAATTTTGATTTTTTTCCACATTTTTTTGTTCGGTCAGGTGTGCCACACCCCGGCAACAGCACTCCCGCAGAATTTGCATTTTCCGCTTTCGATGTTGTTCTGAAGGATAGAATAACCGCGCCGTTCGATAACCACTTTCCCGCATTTTGGGCAGACGGAATTTTCGTTGCCAGCACCCGGCACATTCCCAATGTACACGTGTTTCAGTCCTTCCTGTAAGGCAATGTTGCGGGCCGACTGCAAAATGTTTACCGGGGTGGGCGGCAGTTGTGTCAGTTTGTACATGGGCATAAACCGGCTGAAATGAAGGGGCGTTTCAGTAAAGCCGTTTTGCGCCAGCCAGCCGCACATCCGTTTAATCATCTCCAGGTCGTCGGTCCATGAGGGGACTACCAGGTTGGTGATTTCGAGCCAAACGCCCTCGTTTTTCATGGTTACCAGGGTGTCGAGGATGGGCTGAAGTTTGCCTCCGTTCAGTTTCAGGTAGATGTCGTTGCTGAATGATTTCAGGTCGATGTTGGCCGCATCGACTACTTTACAGAGTTTCAGCAGCGGCTCGCGGTTGATGTACCCGGCCGACACCAGCACGTTTTTAATTCCCGCCTGGCGCGCCAGCACCGACGTGTCGTAAGTGTATTCATAAAATGTGATGGGTTCGGAATAGGTATAGGCAATGGATTTGCAGTCGTTGGCCAGGCATTCTTCTACCACTTTTTCGGGCGGAAGGTCGTAGTTTTTTGTTTCGGTGGGGCTGGTTTGCGAGATGGTCCAGTTTTGGCAGTTCAGGCAGGCAAGGTTGCACCCGGCCGTGGCGATGGAAAAAGCCTTGCTCCCCGGCAAAAAATGGTTCAGCGGCTTTTTTTCGATGGGATCAACATGAACGGCGCACGGGTTTCCGTAGGCAATGGTCCAGAGTTTCCCGTTGATATTCATCCGGTTGCGGCAATCGCCCGTTTCGCCCTCCTTAATATCGCACTCGTTGGGGCAAATCTGGCAGCGCACACCTTTGGGTGTGACCGTGTAAAACAGCGCTTCTTTTGTCCATTTTTTTACGGTTTCTGGCGAAATCATTTTTGAAAAGGAGGCAGAAAGAGGGTTGCAGAAACAAAATCCTCCCGCGCCGAAAATTGCTGTTTTGAAAAATTGCCTTTTGTCCATTTCCTGAAGTTTTAGTCCTGTTGTTTCATTCGCTACGCAAATCAGGTTGAAAAGATTCCGGCTTTTCCCGCCCTGATTGCCATTATTCCGCTGATTCCATTTAGTGCCGCCACCACGAGACAGGTGTTCACAAGTCCCAGGAGCGGCAGCAGTACAATGGCCGATAGAAATGCGCCAAACGCCGAGCCGGCCAAATCGGTGCTGTAATTTACCCCCGAAATTTCGCTGTAACCGCTTTGCCGCAATTTCGATGCCAGTAAAAATTCAAAACCGATGGAGGTGGCGAGTGCAAAAATCAACACGAAAAAGAGGAACTGCGCCGGAAGTTTCCACGCAGCTATACTTCCTGTCAGCCGGATGAAAAGCGGCAAAATCACGGCGAACACTGCCAGACCGAACTGCAGGAGCCAGTAGCTTTTTATTAGCGGGATTTTGGTTTTTATTTTTGCCGAACTACCAAATGCCAGTCCAGCCATAAAAATGGCAAAGAAAAATGCAGTGGCCAGGTAGATGCTCCCGAAATAAACCTGATAGGCCAGCAGCAGCGCCACTTCGAGCGAAGCCGAAGTAAACCCTCCAGAGTACAGCCCGGCGGTGATGCCGTCAGTCTTAAAAAAAAGCAGCAGGAACAAAACCGCGGGGATGATAACCAGAATTTTGTACCCCACACCGAAATGGCTCAGCCAGTGGCCGATTTGCCGGATGAACATGTAGGGGTAAAAGTCGCGGTTTAGCGGGACCGGCTTGTCGAACTGGCTGGTAAGCGACTGGCTGCGGGCTGCCAGCAAGGTGTCGTCGAGGTAAAAGCTGTTAACATACTCGGTTTCGATGACCTTTTGTGCAATCTTTTCGGTGATATTGGGTGAGAGCGGCTGGTCGGAGGCGAGGAAATAATTTTTTTCGCCGGGGATTAACAGAAGGTTTTTAAAATAACCGCCCAGCGTTTTCCATAGTGACGCGTTGACCTCCAACGCATTCTCTTCGGCATAGTTGGCAGTGGAAGGCAGACTTGTGCAAATCACGGTTTCATCGGTACAGTGTTTCTTCAGGGCACGGAAAAATTCGTCGGTGTAAAAGCGGTTCAGCCCCAGCGACGAAGGCGGGGGCAGGTTGAGCAGGATTACATCGTAATTTTCGTTGGTTTTTCCGATAAACGACCGGATGTCCGATTTTATCATTTCCACCTTTCCGGAAGAAATGGGCCCGGTAAAATGGTTCAGCAACCGGAAAATTTCGGGATTGGTTTCAAGGTAGGTGATTTTCTCTACCTTGTATTTTTCGATTTCTGCAATCATTCCCGAAATTCCGCCGGAAATGAGCAGCACACGGCGCGGATTGTCATGCTGCACCATCGCAAAATGGACTGCCTCCTCGTTGGTCATCACATTTTCGGTATAAAACTGCAGGTCGTTGTTTTCATACACATTGAGCTGCCCGGCCTGCCCCATCCACAACACGGCATCCACGTCGCGGCTCA
>CAZHKI010000006.1:18341-20021 GCA_964533365.1 uncultured Maribellus sp.
GATGGAATGGTCGGGATTGAAAATAAAAATCAGTACCGGGATGACAATTCCCGGCAGGATAAATCTCCAGGGAAAGCGTCGGTTTTTCTCCCGGGTGATAAATGCCCCGGCAAGGAGAACACCCGCCGTGGTGATGCCGAATACCTCGAATGAGTTGAGAAACCGGCCGAGCACAATGCTGAAAAGTGCCCCGCCCAGCAAGCTCCCCAGCGATTCCATAGCGTACGATTTCCCGGTTAGGTTGGACTTTTCCGATTCGGAATAGAGGGAGGAAAAAGCAGTGAACAGGAATCCCGAAAGGAAACAGACCGGGAAAAGCAACAGGAGCGCAGCAACAACCGACATCCCGATGCTGACCAGCGTCCCGGGTGGAAACAGTTGGTTTTTCAGGAAGTAGAGCAGTGTAATCAGGACTGGCGGCATCAGCGTGAGTGTGCCCAGCATGGTAATTCCGCGGTTCAGTGTCAGTTTCGAAAAACCGGTTTTTCGCCCCGAAAAAGCACCCCAGCCGGTGAGCAGCATCCAAACCGACAAAACCACGCCCACCACCAGTTCGTTTCCTGACAGAACCGTGATAAACTCGCGGATAAAAACCACCTGGTTGATGATGGCAATCAATCCGAGTAAAAGGAGCAGCCAGCGAAATTTTCGGTTCCCGGCAGGCAGGGCGATTTCCTTTTTTCCTGTTTTCGAAGCGAACGAAAAGTAATATTTCAGATGCCACGAGAGGTGGAAAAAAGCAATAAAAACCATGGTAATGCCAAAGGCGACGTGCCATTTCAGGTAGGTGTCGTAGTGGGGAATTTCGAGTTTATAGTTGATTTTAATGACGCTCAGCAATCCCAGCAGGCCCGAAACAAGGAAGGCGATTAGCAGGAGGTAGTTCCAGAATTTCCGGTGAGTTTTAAGGGGGAATATTTCCCAGCGCGAAAACAGCCAGGTGGTTAAATAGGCCAGAACAGTTAAAACAGTCAGTGGAAGGAGCGGGTAGGCAGTGTTCATTTTTTCGAAGTTGACTGTTCTTTTTCACTAAAAACTAGCGCTTCGTAGGTGTACAGTTCGGCGTCCTTCCAGCCTTCCCATCCGATTCCGGCTTTGTCGCGGGCGCAATGGCCCAGGAATTCCTCCCTGTTCCAGCCGGTTTCAGTAGCAACCTGGGGCAGGAAAGTGCCTCCCGGTTCCCTTTTATCATGTAAATTCCGTGTTTTCCCAGTTCCAGTTCGTCGGCGAATTGGATGCGTTTTAGTGGGGTGAGCACCGAAATTTCAATTTCGATTTCCTTCATCTCGGTTTTATTTACCTGATCGAAGCGGTCGTCGTCGAAAGCGGCGGCCTGCGCCATTTCTTGTACAACCTGGTACAGTGGTTCGGTGGCGATAAACTTCCCGATACAGCCCCGCAGTTCCCCGTTTTTATGCAGGGTGACAAACGCGCCGCAGGGAGTTTTTAATGCAGTTGGCAACTGTTGTTCTTCCAGAAAGGGGAGCGGGTGGTGGTTGAGCCGGCTTTCGATGCTTTCGCGAGCGATTTCAAGAAGGAGCTTTTTCTCCCCGGGCGTCAGCAAAAACTGCCCGGATGCAGATGCTGCCTTTTCGCGGGTGAAAACGAAAGAGTGATAACCAACCACCTCGTTTTTTCCGCCGTAGGGCGAGTCTCCGGAGTTTTTATACAGGATGTGGC